>NZ_QJRK01000008.1:0-141107 GCF_003205245.1 Pseudomonas sp. MB-090624
TTGCCAATCCGGAGCGTGGAAAGGGAGCGGTATAACTAGCGCTGCCACAGTGATACGGGTTGGCAATCCTTGTAGATGCGCCGCAAACGAAATACGCACCGGATGTTCCGGAAAACAGTCGAGCAGCTACGACACATACGCAGTCGAACCTAACCTTTGCTACGGCGAAGGCGGGCCTGCCCAATGTATCTGCGCCCGCTTCGAATAAGCTTGCCAATCCGGGGTGTGGTTCAGGATGTATAAACCATCGTATGTCCTGACTAGAATTTCTTATGTAAACAATCAACCAGGAGCTAACGGATACGCGACCTGTGGAAGTGAGCCCGGAAAGGAGACTGGCTCTTTCCAGTGGTCGTTATCCTGCGGCAATCGAGCGTGCATGAGTTACGGATTCATAGCCGGCCAGGTACAGGAGTATGTCGTCCCCCAAGATGCTGCAGCCCTAACATGCTTTTAGTTCACTGTTTACGCTGCCCATAAGAAAGCCCCTTACCGGGGCTTTTTTATGGGAGGGTTTATTCGAATCTGGTGCACATGGACTTCGTGATGGTTGGCAAGCCTGTTAATAGCAAGTTGCTGTGCAATACCCGGTGCCCTGATCTTGGGCATAAGCCTGGAGAATCCAGTTTCCAGACGAGTCGTAGACCTTGCAGCCGAAGCCTGGATAGGTGCTTGCTACGTTTGTACCATGGTTTGAAGTTATGGTGCAGATCTTGTGGGCTCCGATATTAAGTGTTCCGCCCCAACCCCCTACACTTTTAGGGCGGTAATAAGAAGTTGAATACTCGCTTGGTGTCCCTAAGCCGCCATTGGATGTCCACACCCCGGATTGGCAAGATAGTGTGAGGCCAGCAGCGTTGCGGCCTACAAGGCCATTCGGAGAGCATCCGGCACCCTCAGTTGCCACTCCGTTGAGCTGGAGGTACTCCCCTACTTCGGTCCTCCCTTCCGAGGTCAACTTGCCCCCGCGCATCTCGCCGGCGGTGTAGACGTTCTTGTTTGCATACGAGCGCACCCAGGTCGGATCGCTCATATACCAACCGCCGACCCATTTCTCGTTGTACCAACCACTATCCCCGCGAGTACGGAACCACCCACCGGTATAGGTCTCCCCGGTAATGTCAGCCGTCTGCCCCTTGATCGTGCCGCCGACGGTTGCGTTGCCGGCGACGGCAGCGTTCCCGGTGATGTTTGCTGTAGTAGCGTTCACCGTGCCGGTGTTGTTGAGGTTGTTGCCTCCCATGTCGATCGAGGTGTTCATCCGGTTCACTTCGGGGTGACCCGCTACCGAGTTTCGATACAGGTAGTCGTTGGTAAGGGCGCCGTCGTCGAAAAACAGAGCGGTCGCCAAGTGCCCTGCCCCCGGGGAAACGCCGTAGGACGCCAGCGGCACGCCCCACCCTCCAAACGAGCCCTCCACCCGGGCTGTGTCGACGTTCGAGACATAGCCGCCGCGAGCGCCCACCTGCTTGGCAATCCGACGAATGCTGGTCTCGGAAATGGTTTCACCGCCGGTGGTGACAACCAGCGTCTGCAGCTTATTCGGCGTCGGCTCGATCGCCAGTACCCTGTAGGCCTGGCCGAAGCTGTTCAGGTCGGCGACGCTCGTCTCCAGGTACCCGGTGTTCTTCAACATCGTCGTGGTAATCGTCGCCGGCGTAGTCGGCCCTGCAGCCGCAACGACCGCGGCGTAGTTGTCCTTGATATAGGCTGCAGCCGCGTCGGAAATGATTTTCTGGTGATCGGCAGTGGTCTGCGCGGCCATGTTGTCCGCGTGATCGAACATCGCCTGGGCACCGATCCCGAGGGCGGAGATCACCAGAATCAGCACCACGATCATTTCGATCGCGGCAAAGCCCTGCTGCTTCTTCGCACCCCGCAATACCCTGCCTCTCGCCTTCATGTTCTCGTCCCTCCAAATAGGTTTTCGGTGCTCCACGAGGCCTGCCGGAGCTGTTGTTCGATGTCTTGGTGCAACTGGCCAAACTCGCCCTTCCGGATCTTGGCCCGGATCCCGGTATCGCCTGCGCCAATGGAGAGCGTCTTGACCATCAGTCGACCAGGCTGACCAGGCTGCCGTTTGATGGTCTGCCAGATGACTGCACTCAGACCGTCGGCAAGCAGGTCGTTGTTGTTCGGCAGCTCCGCGCACCAGGTCGAGATCCTCGACAGAGCATCAGGAATGTCACGACCGTGTATGGTCGCGATGACCAAGCGACCATTGGTACTCGCGGTGACTGCCTCGACGCCGGCGGCCGTGTCCCTAATCTCACCAATGAGGATCAGGTCCGCACTGGCTCGCATCGTTTTGATGAGGTGCTCGCGGTATCCACCAGCCTTTCGCGACGCCGGCACTTGGATACAACGGCCAGGACCATGCAGCCCGTTCAGAGGCGTTTCCGGCGGATCCTCAATCGCGATAGCGACGCCGCCATGAATCATCAGGCGCTCCACCACGAGAGATGCTGCAGAGGTCGTCTTGCCGACCCCCATCTCACCAGCGAAAAGGATCAGCCCCCGCGTCCCCTTATCGAGCAGGAGCTTTACCGCGTGCGGAGGCAGGCCCAGAGTCGCGAAGCGGCGGATCTCCGCCTCCGGTCGCCGAATGAAAAAGACGTTGCTGTTGGTCACGTCGGTCATCTGGGTGACCCGCAGCATCGTACCCTCGTGGATCACCGCAAACTCGGACTCACCATGCGTGGCGTAGCCCTCCATGCACTTCTGGCGAAGTGCATGAATAAGCTCCTGCATGCTGTCTGGCACAGGGATCCGGGGCGCATGCGCCCCGGCCACCTGTTTCATGTCGCTGTAGCCCTCACCAATGTAGAGATCGATCCAGCCGAACTCTTTAGGCGAATGGTTTTCTGGGCCGCTCATACCCCTCCCTTACTGCCACCGGCAGATTAGGTGTTGCTCGCCCAGGTGAGGGAGTTGCTGGTGGCACTGCTGCAACCGGCGGTCGCAGCAGCCTGGGTGACCTCACCAATGATCGCGGTACCGGAGTTGATCCTGGTGGAGTACACCCCACCCCGGGCCAGCTTGGTGGCCAAGGTCAGGCAAACGCCTTCGGGAACAGCGGCAGACGCGACCGTGAAACCGGTACCGGTGGATACCACGGTCACAGCACCACCCCAGGTGTTGTAAAGCGCGCCGGAGGTAACGGTCATGTTCTTCGGCACAGCACCGGCCTTGATCAGCGCCGGCACCAGGTTCGTACCGGAAGCGCCGTAGCCGGAAGAGGTTTTCAGGTTCTTGGTGCCAGCCATGAGCATGTTGACGTTGGAGATCTCTTCGGCGGCCTCGTTGCTACCGAACAGGGTGTCCCAGCGACTCGCCGCCAGGGCCAGCAGGCCGATCACGATGATGAGCACCACGATCATCTCGATAGCCCCGAAACCCGCCTGCTTCTTCGCATGGGCCTTGCGATTGATGCCAGGCTGAACTGGCTTTACTTCTGCTGCTTTTTCCATAGCTACCTCTGTGGTTGGGATTTTGCTGTTGTTCACTTCGCTACCGCCTGAATTGCGTCCTGGATGCCCGACACCCCCGAAATAACCGTCATCAGAATCACACCGACCGTGATGATCCCGCCGGCGATTGCCATTTTTGCGGCCGACTGGATCTGCTTGATGCTCTTCTTCAGCCATCGATCACCGAAGTTGCTCAACGCATCTTCGAAACCATCCTTGCCCGACAGGATCATGAGGAACTGGACTGCCTTCTTATCTGGGAAGTCGTATCCGGCCTTGCTCAACGCGACCCCCAGGTTCCCCCCGATACCCAGACCGTAGAAGGCGGCATTAAGGCGTTCGCGCAACCACGGGCTCGCTTCCGCGGCCATCATCCGGAGGGAGTCCTGCAGGGAAACGTTTGCTTGGATCATCACGCCGACGTTGAGGAGGAACGTCGAGCCGTGGAGCATTCGATACACCGACCAAGGCGGAAGCTTGTCGAGGTGGACGCGCAGTCCACCTCGCAGATATGGAAGCGAGGCGAAGACCAGGAACAGGAAGATCAGAATGCCGGCCAGGGTGATCGCCCCGTAATGGACGACGTATTGGGACATCTCGTAGAGGAAGGCCGCGGCGCCGGACCAGGTCTCTGGATTAGAGGTCCTGGCCAATTTGGGAACCAACTTGGTGGACACCATCACCAGCATCACGCAGACCATGGCCATCAGGAACGACGGATACACCGTAGCCAGCAGGATGGCTCCCACGATGTCCTGCTTGGCCGTGATGATCTTTCCGCAGTTGTCGAATGAGGTCTTCAGATCGCCAGAACGCTCGCCAGCGGCGATCAGCGTGTATTCCTGATAGGGAACCCACTTTGCCAAGGCCTTGGATAGCGGCTTGCCGTCGGCCACCTCACGGTAGCAGTCGTAGGTCACCGCAGCGAGCGCTCGCTTCGGTTTCTTCCCGTTCTCACTATAGATCTTGTACATGTCCTTCAATGCAACATCGAGGAGCACTCGGTTTTCCAGGAGCAACGACAGCGCCTCGTAGAGCTCCATCCTTATAGAGCCGTAGAACTGCAGTCGGATCACCGCGAGATCCAGCCTGGCCATCAAATCGTGCAACTGCATTTCAATCCCTCAGGGTGATTTCGTCTTCGTCGAGCGTGCAGATGTCGCGCTCTCCGTGCAGCGGATCCACACACCCCATGTTCATCAGGCGAATGAGGTGCGCGTTCTTGGTGATGCCGCCCATGTGGTCGACCCAGTAAGCCCTGGCGTCGGCCTTGCCCTTCTCTCGGAATGCCTTCATGAACCCCTTGTTCGGCATCATGACCTCCGAGACCACCGTCCGACCGCGCACACCCGTGCCGTTGCAGTCAGAACAACCTGGGCCACACACGTAAACGGTGCTGGGCGTGCAGAAGCGCTCCACACGCTCAATGAGGTCAGATGGCAGTTGGGCCTTGGCTTGTACGAACGGCAGCTTGCAGCTGTTGCAGAGCGTTTTAACCAGCTCTTGGTTGATGAGCCCGGTCATCAACATGGGATCCGTCAGGAGACTTATCTCAATGCCGAGGTCTTTCAGGCGCTCAACGATAGCGACGAGATCGTTCGCGTGGAGCGTCGTCCACAGCTGGTGCCCTGTCATCGCGGCAGTGAAAGCCGCCTTTGCGGTCGCGAGATCGCGGATCTCACCCACCATCAGGACATCGGGATCGAGACGAAGCGTGTTGGAGATCGAGCGCGCCCACTCCTGGGATACCGCTTCAGCATCGTCCGAGTCGCATAGAATTGGGGTTTGAATCGCCCTACCCTTGCCGATCTCGTATTCCGGTGGGTTCTCGATCGTCAGCAAGCGGATCTTGTACTCAAACAGCTCCAGCAGGTCGCTCAACACGCGCTGTAGGGTGGTCGACTTACCTGAGCCGGTCGGGCCAGAAAAAATGATGATCCCTTTGCGGCGTTGGATCATGCGCGTGATCAGCTGGATCTGTTCCAGCAGATAGCCGAGCTCTTCCAGCGACCCGCCGGCCGAGCTCCGCAGTAACCGCATGACCATCAACGTCCCTTTGTCGGTCGGCCTGGTCGCGATGCGGGCGCCATACAGGCCCCAGGCCTTCACGAAGGACTGCTTCAGACGGGCATCTTGCGGTTGGAGGTCGTTGTAGGTTGGATCCGCTACGTCACACATCGACTGGTAGATGGTCGAAGCGATAGCTTGACCATCTTCCGCCCGGATCTGGTCCTTGACGACCAGATCCCCATTTACCCGGTACTCAACGAGCGCGGTATGCCGTGTCTTGTCGATGGTCAAATGGATATCGCTCGCGCCGCAGGTCATCGCGTCCTTGACGAGACGTTGCACCTGCACTTGCCGAGGCGTGGTTTCTTCGATCAGACCGACCGGCTTGGCGACAGCGATCGCCGGCCGCACGGCCGCTGCGTTGGCATAGAGTTCGCGAATCTCCGGCAACGGGTGCTTCTGCAGGGTATAGCGGACCTTGCTACGCCCCAGACGCTCCATGAAGCCGAGCACATACGGATCGCCGAGGTGCGAAGCCGAGACATGGAGCACCAGGTCATCGGTCAGGCACAGTAGATCCCGCAGCTTCTCATCGATAGAGTACTTCCCGCCGGGAGCGGTAAGCACCTCACGAGGTGTTTCGATAGTAGCCAGCGCAGGAACGCCCATATGCTCTCTCCGTGCCCCTTTACGGATTCAAGCCAGGAAGCATCGGCTGAGGTACGCCGTATCCAGGCTGCCCCATCCCAGGATTCATGCCGTTAGCGACACCTGCCGACGGTGCGTGCGAGGCGAAGCCCACCTGGAACCGTCGACCTCCTTTCTGCAGCTCCACCTTGTCCACGGTGACGTGTACGACCTTGAATCCGCCGGGAATAGTTTCCCCGGCTGCAGCATCGGCCGTGATCCCCGAGGAATAAACAAACGTCGCGTAAAGCTTGCCGTTGACACCCGCTACAGATCGAACCGATGGAGTACCTGCGTCAGCGAGGCCGCCCGACGACAACCCCATCGGGACCCCGCCGGCGCTGCCGCCATTGAGCTTGCGCAGCTCATCTTCCTGCCTGGCCAGGTCGACTTGCGCTTTCTTGAGCAGCACCTGCCCCTGCAGTTGAGTCAGGTCGCCCACGGTTGCGTCGGCAGCGAGCGCACTGGACGATACGACCAACATTGCGATTACGATCGCAGCAGGCATCTTATTTTTGGGCATAGATCTCTCCATCGACCTTCCAGGTCAGTTGGGCCGATTCGAAGTTGAGGTTTACCGAAATCTCGGTCAGTCGAAGCCCAGGACCAGCAAGCCCAGACAGCGTTTCGTTCGGCGCCCGCGGCGACTCATAGCTGAAGGTGAACGTGCGCCAGAACGGCTCGGGCTTCTTCGGCGCGTTTGGATCGTTCGGATCCTCGCCGGGCATCACCTGCCGCTGCTCTTCTGTGGCCTTCTCGTTGATGACGGGCTTCAAGCCGAGACGTTGGAAATGAGAGGAGAACCTGTTCAGCAGCGGATTCATCTGCTCCAGGTCCTCATCGCCGCCTACCCCCATGTCGAGAGGCACATGTACAGCTGCCGCCTGACCCTCTTCGAAGAAGGCGGGCTCGGCGGCAGGAAAACGTGGGGCAGCGCCGATGATGAAATCGCCTACCGTGGCGTTCCCCGTGCGCGAGTAGGTGACGTCGACCTTGTCGAAAGAACAACGGGCGGACTGGAACACCCAGCCGTCGAAAGCCAGAGGGAGCTTGGTGACCTGGGCAAAGCAGACGCGCCAAAAGCCATCAACCTCGGCCATCTTCGCCCACGGGTGTTCGAGAGCCTGCAGCGACTGTTCCTGCTGGGCTTTTTCGTTCAGGCGCTCCAGCTCAAGGCGTTGCTCTTCTGCAATGCGGATCCGTTCCTCACGGATCCGCTTTTCTTCCGCGGCCTTCCACTGGAAGAACACAACAGCGCCGACCAGGGCAAGGACGCCCAGTACGCCGACAACGCCCCACTCCTTCGAGGTCAGGCCGAAGGTCAGCTGCTTGAGCCGGTACTCTTTCTTGAGGCTGGATGCTACCAGCACCTTGTCGAGGTAGAGCTCGTTGTTGGAAAACCCAAACTCGGGTGGAGAAAAGAATTTGTCGTTCTCGTCGGTAAAGAACGCCTGGAAGATCTGCAGTTTTTCCTGAATCTCGACTTGATCACCCACGATGTCGCAACCCGGAAGGATCGCACCATCTTTCACGCCGACCAGCGCGTAGCGCTCGGCACCAAGGGCAAACACGCCAAGCCAGGACTCACCCAAGGCTCCTGCTAGCGCAGCGGCCAGGCTGTACATGCCCTTGGTCACACCAGCGTTCTTCGAGACGAAACCCGCCTGGATGATGCTCCCGTGACGAATCGCCACGATGTCCATCTTCTCGCGCTTTCCGATCTCCCGGGCCTCTTGCATGTAGGCCCGCGGCTTGCTCAGTGGCTGCCAGAAAAGGCCGCTGACGAAGCTCTGTCCGTTCACCGTTGTCACGGTGACCGGCGTCGAGATGACCTCATCCTCCATCGGGCCCATGCTCAACCTTCCACGATCGGAGTGATCAGGACGACGATGACGTCCTTGCTGTTGTCACGCTTGAGGCTACCGCCCATCAGCCAGTTGCTCGCGCTACCAACGCCTGCCTTGCTGCCGTTGTCCACGGACTGCTCGAAGCCCGAAAGAACCAACGTCTCACCGGACCGCAGCTTGACCATCTGCGAGAAAATTCGGTTGTCGACCTCGGGAATCTCGATGGTGTTGTCGCCGCTGGAGACCTGGCGGATTTGCTTCAGCGCACTGAGGTTGATCGAGTAGCGCAGCAGTAGCTCTTTACCCGGCATCACGTAGGGAAGCAGGTTCATGTTGAAGCCGGACGTGACGGTCCCAGGAGTCAGCGAAGTGGTCGAACCTACGTCAGCCGTATTGGTGGTCTGAATGCTGGCCAGGTAGCTCGTCTGGCGAGCGACCTGGACAGGCACTGGCTGCAGGTTCAGCGTGGTGACGGATGGGCTGGTAATAGTCGATACACGACCTTGCTGGGCCAACGCCTTAACCAGCAAATTCGATCCAGCCCATTGGCTGCTTGTGTCGAGGATGCTGACCGAGCCTTGTACTGCTGCAGCATCCGCCTGGGTGACGTTCTTCCAGCCGATGCCCCACTTGCCGTTTACGGCCGTGTAGACCAGATTCCAGTCGATGCCGAGGTCATCCTTGTCGGTCAAGGTCACGCTCAGGACTTTGACGTTGAGAAGGACCTGCTTGGTGATGTTGCTGTTTTCGCCGTTCAGGAAGTCGCCGACACGGGCAAGCACTTCAGGCGTGTCCGTTACCGTCATCGTGCCGGTGGAGCTAGACATCGACATTCGGCCCACGCCCGGAGTGAGCATCGACTGAACACTGTTTCCGATATCCTTGGTGATATCAGTGTTGATAGTGACGCCGGTGGACTGCGAACTGCCGGAGTTGCCCGATATCCCACCGCCACTGCCTGAGTTGCTGGTACCGGAGTTGCTTACCCCAGCAGCAGAAGTGGTTCCTGAAGACACGACAGAAGTCATGTCGGTGACCGAAGGGATTGCATACAGGCGGAACGTCTTGGTGTCGACGTAGAAGATAGTGACCAGGTTTTCCGCAGCGCTATACTTCCAGGAGAGTCCCAGACGCACGGTAGCCATATCGAGCAGCCCCTTGGCCGGGCCGCCCTTCCACTTTAATCCGCTGATAGACAAATTGCGGCCACCGGACGATGCCCCCAATGCCGAGCCCCCCTGGGGCAGTGCCGGCAGCGGCGGAAGCCCCATGGCGCCGCCAGGATTGGCGGCGGAGCCCTGTTGCTCGCCCAGCGGAGGCAGCGAGAAGCTAGAAGCGCTACTGCCTGTCAGGGTCACATCCGGAGTGACACGAACCGGTATGCCACACCATTTTGTGATCTCCTGACCGACCTGAAAAATGTCGACGTCGGCCGTCGGCGAGTAGGTGATGTCGCAGTTAAGCGCGTCCGGGATCCCGTCGATCTTCAGGTTGATTGGGCGAGTCGATACCCACGGAGTGTCGGAGTAGCGAACGGTTGGCCTTGCCGGCGTATCCTGGCGCGACCGCATACTGGCGGCGAGGCCTTCGGCCGACTCGCTCGCATCCTCGGCACGGCGCATGGTGTCGTTGACATTGCTGATCGTGCAGCCGCTTGCGGCGACGAGCAGGAAGCTCGCGATCAAAGGCTTCAAATTCATGTTCAGTTTCTCGCTGAGATGGCCAGGACGGGCGGAGTTTGCTTCTGGTACACGTCGACCCAGAACGGCTTTTCAGCCTTCTCGTAGCTCCGGAACAGCGTGGTAATGGCGTCTAGGAAAGACCCTTCGAAAGTGAGCGAGGCCTTGATGGGGTAGTCGTAGTCGGCGTTCCACACCACGTCCCAACCAGCCTTTTTGCCCCACTCCTGGACGGAGGTTTTAAGCGTGCTGCCCGGCTTGGCCACCCACTGAGGTTTCGGCGGAGGCGGGGGCGGCACCTTGGCCGCTGCTACAGCAGTTGCCGGCGCGTACACCGGGCGTTTCTCGCCGATGAAGATCTCGCGCTTGTTCCAGTCGACCTCTGCAGAGAGACCCTGCTCGGTTGCCAGAATGTCGAGGACCTCCACCCAGCGCCGGCCACCACGCCAGTCGACCAATTTGCCTTTGTCGACACGGCCAACCATTTCCGCTTTCAGGTACCCATGCCAACCCACCGGCGCAATCTGCTTCAGCGCTTCGGTGATCCGCACTTGGCGACCGAAGCCGCGGCGAATCTCTACCTCCCCGGAGGGCTGCCCAACGAAGGTGACAGCCAGAAGGGTAAAGCCGCCGACGTTTGCAGCCGGCACCGATGCAACCGACAGGCCGGTAGTCGCGCCTGGCTGAATTACGGCCGTCGGCGGCGCTGCAGTGGCTACCGCAGCGGATGCAGGACGGCTCATCGCCGCCGGCACAGCAGGAGACGGCGCCGGTCGCACCGGAGGCTCCTCCGTGACGAAGAAACCCGCATGAGCAGCAACGGGCAATATCGCCATCGCCGCTGCAATCAAAACTAATTTTTTCATCCGCCTTGAAGCCCCTATGTCTTGTGTCTAGCCGTGCCTCATGAGCCCACCAAGGAGACCCTTGGCGGACGGTGCCCTGCCCTGCTCGGCAGCAGGTGGAGGTGTCGCCTCCCGCTCCTGCTGAGCAGCGTTCCGGGGCACGCTCGGTGGCTCCGGCTCCTGGGCTTGCTGCTGCTCCACAACAGTGGTTTCCACGCGACTTTCATTGCTTGAAAATCGCACTTCGTCTTTTTGCGTATTATTACTTTCGTTGTTTGATAACGCAACACTAACAGAGCCTAAAGCCTTTGCCGAAAGGATTTGATTTCCCACGGAGAGGCACAGCTTTAGGTACTCCTTGTCAGGTTTACCGAGCTCGGCTGATCGGCGATCGAACTCATCCATAACAGCCAGCTCGGCAGGACGCTTGAAGGAGAGGCGGAGAAGAAATCTCCGCCCGTAACGCTCCCAACTCTTGCTGGTCGTCCTGGCCATGAATCAGGCCTCCTGCCCCGAGGAGTCCGCGATTGCCTCCAGGGCCTGGATCACCCGCTGCTGCTCTGCAGGGGACTTCCCGGCTAGCTCCTGGAGAAGCGCATCGACATCGATTTCCATCTTCAGGTACTTGAGCATTCCGCGAGCGTTGGAAAACTCCGGGCGCGTCGGTACGAGCAGGTGCGGGAAGGCTTCTTTCAAGCAGTTGGACATGAGAGCAGCACCGCCGCCCACCAGGATCACCGCCTGCATCTCGGCGGCATCGCCAATCCGGCGCTTAGATTCGCGGATGATCTGTTGCGAGATCTCGGCTACCGCAGCGTCGACGATGTCGCCGACATCGTGCTGCAGACCTCTGAGGCGGATGTTGCGGTGCCGGGCAACGTGCTCCAGCGTGGAGAGGCGGATCTTGCTGGCACCGAACTTACGTTTGAGCTCGTTCTCGATGATGTCGTAGACATTGCTGATGCCCACCACACCGGTACCGGACCCCACGTGATCAAGCTTGCCGCCGCCATAGACGGTGACACAGTCAGTAGTGCGCCCACCGATGTCGATAACGGCAACGGGAGCGTCCATCTCAACATCGGACTTGAAATTGCCGTTGTCGTCGACGACGTAGTCGATGTAGGCCACCAGGCCTTGTGCCGTCACCCGCTGCTGGATGATCTGGATGGGCTGCAACCCGCCCAGCGGTTCGACGGGTTCGGAGAGGTTCGCCATCTTGCGATCGATGAGGGATTGGTTGGGCTCGCTGCTGCCGGCAACAAAGAACGACTGAAACGGCAGGCCGGTGGCCAATACCACTCGTTTTCCAGAAAGCCCGAGCGAATGGAGCGTGTGGTGCACTAGGACGCGGTTGATTTCGCTGGTCGAGAAATCATCGAAGCGAGTGTCTTCGCCGTCGATTTGCGGATCCACGGTGTACTCGCGCCCGCTGGTCTGGTAGCCGCCCAAGCCTGCATCCCCGTCGCCACCGCCGATCAGGGACAAGGTGAAGCCTGCCCGGGCCAGAGATGGATGCGCGATCAGCGCGTCGCTCGCCAGCCCTTTCATCTGGCGGAAGCCGTCATCTACTACCGCGAGTACTACATCATCAGCTCCGACCGCGGCCGGAGAATTGTTTTTCGAAGCCATCATGCTCCCCTTATTTGATTTTTCTTTGCGGCTTGTGCCACCACGCAACGCCGTACCGAACCGGCCCGGCGATCCAACTGCGCAGGGCGCGTAAAGCCACCACCATTGAAATTCCAAGCCACTCCAGCACCCCGAAAAGCACAAACACTGCGAGCGCTGCGCCCATCGTCCACGGCCGAATGTGCATAAGAGCCAAAGCAAACGGGAACGCCGCCCGTGCATCGAAAATGAAGAACCGCACCGTGAGGGCGGTATTACGCCATTCGTTTTTTCTAGGCATGAGCCACCTCCAGCACACCGAACGGCGCCTGCGAGGTCGCCTCGGCCGCCTCGCCCTCCGCCCGGAACAGATCCACCTGCGTTTGATCGATGCGTCCTTCCGCGTGCAGACGTTCCGCGTCCTGCAACATCGACTGGCCGAACTGGGCCAGCAGCTGGCCGGCGCGATACGGCAGAAGCGAGATGTTGGTTGCGGCCGTTTTGAGCAGCTCGTTGCGGATGTAGCTGTTGAACACCAGGTGTTCCCGCACAGCGCAACGACGACCATCTGTGGAGCGCACCAAGCGCTGGCAGACGATGATTTCGATGTTCCCGATCACAGCCCCCATGATCGAGTAGAGCTCCTCGACCGGGCAGGCCTGGATCAACCGCAGGAAAGTGGTCTGTACGCTGTTGCTATGAAGAGTGCTGAGGACGAGGTGACCCGTTTGCGCTGCGAGCACCGCCGCCTTGATGGTTTCGGCGTCCCGCGACTCACCTACCAGGATTACGTCTGGATCGCGACGCAGTGCGTTAACGACTCCCAGAGCGAACGAAGCGACGTCGGCCGGCACGTCAGACTGGTCGATCTCACAGGACGTGGTTGCCAGGGAGTCCAAGCGGTACTCGATCGGCGCCTCAAACGAGACAATGTGCGTGTCGGACTCGGGATCCTCGGCGATCTTGCGAATCCACGAGGCGAGCGTCGTCGTCTTGCCGGCGCCGGTTTCCCCCGTGATGAAGACAAAACCCTGCAGTGGGAACAGAGCCCGCCAGAGATCCGCGTGGTACTCCTCCTCTCGCGCTGCAGGCGGAACTTCTTTCAGCTCCCGCATGATCACGGAGATGCCGAAAGCACCATCAATGCGAACGCCGGTGGCACACCAGCGGAAACGGTAGTCTTTCTCGCGGTTGACCTTCACTGAGAAGGCCTGGTCCAACGGCGTACCCTTGCGAAGTTCAACCTCGGCGTTAGCCCCGTACATCAGCACCACCAGACGAACCACCTCAGCATGCTGCAGCGGCCTGGTAGTGAGGCGAACCAGTCGCCCATGCACCCGGGCAACCACCGGGCGGGAAGTCTTGAAGTAGACATCAGACGCTTCCATGTCCATTGCATGGATGAGCACCTGGTCGAAATCGGCATCGTTGAAGCGAGCCGCCTCCCCTTTCATGAGATAGCCGGTCAGCCGATCACGAGCAACGGTCACGGAGCTCATCTCGGCACCGCCACCGGCTTCCAGATCGCCGGATTGGTTTGCAGCTGCGGCTTCGCCGTAATACGAAGAACTCGATCATTGATATTGATTTCGTTCCCATTTCCGGTAACGCCCATCTTCGACTCGGCAACATAGGGCTTGCTAATCATGCCCTTGGCAAGAAGGCTCTTATAAAGAACCATACCTTTGTAATCTCGTTCCAAGCGAGCCAACGACTGACCGAATATTTCATCAGCTTGTTTGAAACCGATATCCCAGCCTTGGGAGACATATTTCTCCCATACTTTCTTTTCGGCGTCATTTTTCGGCAACAGGCTCGTGGCCGGGACTTCTACTTGATATTGGAAGTCGTGCAGCAAGTAATCGCGCCAGTTAGTCGGCGCAGTAACAAATCTTGCTTGGCTCTCAATGCGGTAAGTAGCGTCAGCGACGCGGATAGTTTCGGTGTCAGGCAAGTTCAAACTTACTTGACCGTAGGACAGAACCGGGGGCATTACATTTCGCTCAAGAACTAGCGCGGCAAAATTAAAAATGCCGTCGAGAAGCGACTCGTTGGCACTCAGCATTTTGCCAATCTCATAGGATCGACGAGCCAAACCGCTTCGAACGCCATATCCCAAAGCCGCTTCTTTCAACGAGCTGAGACGGATAGCCGGAATGTCGCTTTCAATACTCGATTCATGAGCTGCATTGGTGCTTCCAGTGAGGACGCCCGACAAGTCCGGCGGCGGAGCATCCTGTCCGGCGAATGCGCCAGACGCGGCCAACAGGCAAGCAGCCAAAAGACCACACTTAAACGGCGCCATCGGTGTACCTCACTTCCACAACACGAAGCGAAGGATTCACTACGATGTCCGCACGCACACCGGCCTGGATGCCGACGTTACGCAGATGGTCAGAAATGCTCGCGGGGGACTCGCCGATCTGCACAAGGATCGGAACAGCCGGCGGTTTACCCATGAACTTCACTTCGTAGCCGGAGAACGATGCGAGCTTGCTCACCGCCTGTTCGAGAGAGCCGTGCCAGGGCATGGTCACGACCTGCTCCATGCCGCGGATCTGAGCATAGATCCGCGGCTGCGAAGGCCGGTTCTTCATCTTCTCGTACTGCTCAGCTTCAGCAAGCTGCGTGAGCGACTGCTGGATGTTCTTCGCTGTTTCCTGGAGCTTCTGGTAAGCGGGGTCGTCGCTGTAGCTCTTGTCGCCACCACGGCCAGTCCCAGCGCACCCGGACAACAACGTAGCGACAAGCAGAGAGCCAGCAATCACTCGGTTCTTCATCGTATCTGCTCGGTTGGTTGATGGATAAAGCGCTCCTTACAGGAAAACAACGCTTTAGCGCACGACTATACATCAACGAAAGTCGAACGATAAGACAATGATAGTCAGAAGTGACCCACCACTCAACACCAACCCACACCCATATAGGTCTTAGGTGACCTAAAATCCCTTCTGCCCGCCAAATAGGTCACCTGTGACCATCCCTATAGCCAGTGCGAGATGCCGCAGATACAGGGCTTTCGGGAGCCAATACCCCCTTTAGGTCACATGTGACACTCGGCAGCAGCACCGCCCTACTCCGCCGACAAATACCCAGACACGCCGACTCTTTTTAGGTCACAGCTGGCAGATCACTCGCAGCGGGTGATGCGCTCGCCGATGGATCGATGACGAACTCAGCAACGTCCGTTTCCGAATAGGTCAACACGGGTATCGAACGAAGATTTCTGGCGACAATAGTCTGCATCTGATACGTTACTTGGAGACGTTTACGGTTCCGAGTAACGGGGGTAGCCAAATAAAACTTATGATTCCGAGTAGACTTCCGGAAACGAATGAGCAGTACGTCATCAAGGCTCTCTCTGTCTGCTCCCAAGCTGCCCAGGCATACGGCATCGACTCCCCCCATTCGGTACCGCCACTCACGGTGATCGAGCACCTCATCACCCGTAAGCCCTCGATCGCCCGTAACACCTGGAAGCAGTACAAGAACGCCCTTCGGCATCTGTTCACTGAGCGTATGGCGGCGACTGAGGAGAAAGTCGTCCAGGAAGAGCTCCAGGCCGCTCTCCAGATGCTGGATACGACCTCATCAGAGGGCACCCTTCGAAAAGGGACTCAGACATCCTCCAAGAAGCAGAAGGGCTTTAAGCGAGCCGACTACCAACGTTTGCTTTCGTACCTGGAGATGCACCAGGGCAAACACCGCTATGCGCGCCCATTGAAGACCTGGTTGAAAGCGACCTACTTGGTCGGTCTGCGGCCGGGAGAATGGAAGTCAGCCGGCGTGACTGAGATCCACGGCCGCCCCGTACTTAATGTCGAGAACGCGAAGGCCACGAACGGCCGCGGCAATGGAACGTTCCGCTCCCTGGATCTGGGGGATCTGACAGCTGACGAGCTGGAGGACATCCACGAGATGATTGCGATGCTGGAAGGCTACGCCGGCGAGCTCCCGTTCGACACCCTGCAGGAGAGGATGGGCGACTACATGAAGTACGCCACCAGGCATTGCTTTGGGAAGCGAATGAAGTATCCGACGCTGTACTCAATGCGGCATCAGTTCTCGGCGAACGCAAAGCTGGCCGGCAACAGCAAGGCCGAGGTGGCCGCGCTGATGGGGCATGGAAGTGACGAGACCGCAGGAGAGCATTACGCGAGAAAGGTTTCAGGTGATGCCGCCGGAAAGGTGAAGCCGTTAGCCTCTGATGTCCAAAAAGTGCGATTGAAGTCGAAGACGTTCAAACCGAGGTCCAAAGTTGCTTTAGGCGGCGAATAATGATCGGCAAAAAAAAGGGATCTTTATGCTCCCTTTTTTGTTTGTATCGCTATGACAACTACGACTGCAGCCAGGATTCCACTACGTCGGCGCCGAATTGAGTTTTCCACTCTTTCAGAATCTTGTGATTACCACCCTTCGTTTCAACAACCTCGTTCGTGTTTGGGTTGAGATAGCGTTTTAACTGCCGCTCACGGCGCCCAGAATTCGGTTGAGTCTTCGAACTGCGGTTTTGTGCTTGCGGATCAAGTAAATTGATGACATCACGGAGAGATTTATTGTATTCAGACATCAAAGCACGCAGTTTGGTATCGAATTCGAGCTCTGCTTTCATCTGCCCATTCTGCTGCAAGCTAGCTAAACGAGCCTGGAGATCTTTGATGGCCTGCTCGGTAATACGGTACTCGTTAATCAGAGACATAGCATGGCTCGCTTATTCTGGAGGTCTGATAGTAAAAGAATTTGTGTTCGAATTCAAAACAGGTGCACTTTCCGTGCGATCTCCTTATACGGCCGCGCAGAGAGCATTTTTGCTATTTTGGGGGTCTGGACGTGGGCATCACGCTCGCAATAAAGGCTGCGCCTTTAAGCGCGTCGGCCCAGATGCGGATAGTTTCTACGGCTTGAGGCTGTGTAAGAGTCTCGGCGCGATACGTAGCCAGGCTCGCCTGCAACTCGTCCAGACGCTGGGCGGGCGTCCGCTCCAGATCCCAGCTTAAATAGTCACGGAAGGCAGATCGCAAATCCGCGACGAGGCTCGAAACCTCATTTCGACGCCATTGCGCAACGGTGTAATGTGAAGAACGCGGCGGTTCCTCCTGCATCACCTTACGCAGCCGGGAGTGGTCCTGCAGGTAGACCGCGTGCCCCAGAACAACCCGGGCAACCAGGTAAAGCTCAAGGATCTGCAACTGCTCGTTCACGGTATCCGCTGGCATGGCAAAGTTCGTCTTGACCAGTTGCTCGGCCTGTCGCTCCCACAGCTCGCGCTTTTTGGCTATAGCCTTCTCGTCGCGAGCCTTGCGCTCCTTTGCGTGCTGCACGTTGTATTTGACCGAATCCAGAAGCGCTGCAGCGTTGGTCAAAAGCTCCCGTTGCTCGGGGGAAAGTTTCTCGCCCAGGCGCCCAAGTAGCGAGCCGTACTGAGTCAGAGCACGGACTTCGCGGGCAGCGGCAGTAAGGCCGGTCTGAACCTTTCGCATGTCCTGGGCGCTGTAGTAGGTTCCAAGCTCCAAGACTAGATCAGCCGTGATGCCTGACGCCTGTGTCAGGCCGTTGCGTTTGCTGGTTGCCATAGGAACTCCCCTGAACAGCTCAGTCGTCGGCCTGTTCATTGGCCAAAATTGCGTTCAACACGGTTTCGTCATCGTCGAAGCAGCCGTCTTCAGCCAGGCCCAGATTCTCGTCGAGGATAACGCAGACGGCCAGAGCGGCTTGCGCTGGATCAGCGCTGTACTCACGAATGACGCGCTCGATTTGTTTACGGAGAAGGTGCGCGGGCTCGACCTGGCCTACTCCACGCTCAGAGGCTGGATCAGCTAGGCCCACGGGGGTAGGCGCTTCTGCCTGCGGGTCGGCGCCGATGATGGCGCCAGTGATGGTTCGAAACTTCAATTCCATGCTTGGTTCACCTACTCGGTTCAGTTGGAACGGCTATTTTCTTATGGTCGGAAGACTTTCATATTTCCGGTAATAATCACCGGTTCACCTTCTGAGTAAATGCGCTTAAAACGTTCATACAGGGCTGGATCGTAGCTCGATGGCGTGGTCACAACACCATGCCCTGCGTTGAAAACGCCCAGGCATTGCTCTTGCTCGGTTGTCGAATCGGGGATCGCCTGCGGTTTTTCAGTCATGGTCTTGCTTTCCTATTTGGACTCGTAAATTGTGCGCACTCGCTCTACGACCGGGTCGTCCAGTAGAACACGCCCATGGATGAACAAACTCACCGCACCCCAGCGATCGCCATGCTGACTGTTCAGGGAAGTCGCAAGATTGGCTGCAGCAGCCTCGTAGAACGAGCAAGGCGCTGCAAGAGGCGTCTCCCCCAGCTCGTGGATCATGAGGGCTCTGAACAGCGCAAGTTCCACCCCATGAGACTTGGCAGATGTCACCGCACAATCGGGTAGTGACTTACTTTCGGCAAAGGCCGGGCCAGTCTCCGTCAGAGCCCCAAGCAGAGCGAGTGAGAAAACTATGTTCTTCATCATGTGTGTCTCTTACGACGCCAGAGCCATGCAATGATCGAGGCTAACGCAACCACTCTTCCCTTCCAGCCAAATGACTGCCGAGTGGCCACCAAGCACTTGCGCCTCGGTGGTGGACTTGCCCCGATGCGTCTCCCCTTCACCGCGGATGTCCTCGTAGGCGATTAGCGTGCCGAGCCCGTGCAGTTTGTTCCAAGCGTCGCACTGGGACTGCAGTTGCGCTGGGGTTTTTCTTTTGTTTGCCATCTGAGTATTTTCCTCGCGATCTCAAACAGTGGCCTGGCAAAGCCAGGCCACTAGCAGAATCAGTTGTTTGCAGAAGCATCAAGAATCAGCTTATGGCTGCAATTGGTCGGATTACCGTCGACCAGAGTGCACCCTCCGAAACCGAACTCCAGGGGCTGTCCCTTTTTGATTTCGAACGACTGACTGAACTCGTTTCGGCTCATCTTCGGCAAATCAATCGCCAGATTAGTACCAGCCAGGGGCGCCTTGTCGAACCCCTCCAGCACAGCCAGCGAGCCTTTTACGGCGACGATCACGTTTTCACCAACAACAGCTGTCGGAGTCATCGACATATCGAGGCCCGTAACAAGCTTGCCCGGAATCAGCGTCGTTTTTTTGCCGTCGCTTACAGCTTTTTCGATATAGCTGTGGAGGACCTGGTCTTTAACGGGAAGGGTATTCCCCAGAAGAGTCGGTGCGGCAAACGAAGCGACAACCTCGTCCCCTTTGAACACCTTACCGCTCAGAAAGATGTTCGACCCGGATTCCGCCAGAGCCGAAGTGGCCAGCATGGGAAACATTACAGCAACAATCAGGAAGCGCTTCATCGCTTGTTATCCTTGGGTTGGTTTTTCAGTTTTCACGGTGAAAACAGCGAGCACCTAAGCTTGCTGTCGTTCCTCTTCAGGCGCGTCGGAGTCCTCAGTCGCCAGATCTTTTTCAGCCCTGTCGAGGGTACGCAGCAGCTCATCGAGCAGCAGCCGAGTCTCGACAGCCAGGGAGGTATAGCCAGGATCCTGGCGAACGGTCTTAGCAGCCTGGTAGAGCGAGTCAGAGTGCTTCTTCACCACTCGCTTGATTGCTGCGCCAGGCGCGTGCTTCGCAGTCGCTTTGTTCCGGCCCTGGGCCTGTGCTGCAGCAAGCATCTGCTCAAGAACCTCGACGGCCTTGTCGCCATGCGTCTTCAGCAGCTTGACCGCTTCAGTGGCCGAGATCCGGTCGTCGATAACGGCATCACGAATAGATTTCGGTCCCCCTACGAGCATCAGCAGGCCATCGACATAGGCAGTACCGAGGCCCATCCGATCGGCGACGACTTCGAGCTCTAGGCCGTAGCGAATCAGGCGTTTGCAAACCAGGCCCGTTTCGTAAGGCGTCAGGGGCAAACCGGTGTTGCTGCGGTACAGCTTTACGGTCAGGTCCTCCAGGGAGACGCCGCGCTCTTCCGGTACCGCAGGAATCGTTTCGATCTCGGCGCCTTCTTGAATAGCCAGAAGCACGGCCTTGGTCCGGCAGTGGCCATCGGAGACGTACTTGACCTCCTGATCACCTTCGCGAGCGATGTACACCGCGATGGGTTTGTCCATGTAGTAGCCTTCGGACTTCATCGAGTCCGCCAGTGCCCGGATATGCGCTTCCAGACCAGGGCGCGGAGTGCGCGCATTAAAGCCCGACATGAACTTCAGTTCGCGGGGATCCACCTGCCAGAGATCACGGCTTTTCGATCCCGACATAGCCTTCTTCGTGCTGCCCTGAACCAGGTCGCGTTCGAAGCTATCGAGCGGCATCTCAACTTGTTTTGCCATCACTGTCCCCTACCCTGCGTATCCGTTGTCTGGTTTGTTGCTATCGAATCGCGACTATCAGAGCTCAATCTGCTCTTCGCGTGCGCCAGGATCGTTTCGGGGCAATCACGCCACCGTTTGCTTTCCCGACTCGCCAGGTACGCCTTCCAGGTGCTCACCGCGATCGGCTTGGCCTGTCCAACATTCACCAGCTCCAACGCTTCCAGCTGAGTCATCCCGGCCTTTTCAATCAGCCTTCGGAGCAACGCCCCGTTGGTTTCCTCGGCAGTCATGCCATTCTCTCCACGGTGCACTTGTGCACCTATACTACACAGCAAATCGAAAAGATCAACAAACAAAAGTCAATTGTGACCTATTCCCTACCCTGCCCTTCTCAGCGCACATTTTTTAGGTCACATGAGCCCTATAGGTTTAGGCTAAAACTCGATTAGGTCACCTTTGACCGTCTATCGATTCGGGGTTTAACGCCTTTTTTTAGCCTAAAACCCCGAGGATTTCGCATCAGGTATTGCAAATCCTCGGGGTTAGCCCTACTTTTTAGGCACACAAACCCCGAGAAGGATTCGCTTCAATGGAAAACAATGAGTTCGGCATCGACCAGTACCCCTTCACCGACTTTCAGCAATTGTTCTATTCGAGCAAGTACGCGGCAGAGTGCATCCAGGTAAGCCAGGACATGCTTGCCCTGATCGAGAAGCAGCACAATCTCAACATCCGCCGCATTCCCCGCGGCACTGTCGAAGCACGTGGCTATACCCTCGACGATATCTTTCGCATCGCGTCGATCAGACGTGAGAGTGGCGTAATCAAGCCATTCCCTCGACCTATCACACTCTCGGTATACGTGCAGAAAGGTGGCACGGCGAAGACGACCACCGCCTGCAACCTGGCGATACAGTTCAGCTTGATGGGGCTGCGCACTCTGGTGATCGACAACGATCCACAGGCCGATGTCACGAGCATGTTGGGTTACGATCCCGACCTCACTGCAGCCGAGCTGGAGGACGTCGGTGTACCAGGGGCCCGAGCTGTAGACGGGCACATCGGGAATCTTATGCGTGTCGGCAGCACCTACACCCCCTTGTCGCTGGAAGAGGTTATCAAGAAGCCGTTTGGCGAATTCGGGCCGCATCTCATTCCGGCCGAAGTCACGCTCGACGAGATGGATATCGTGCTGCGGAACGCAAACGGCAGCGACTTCCGCTACTCGATCTTCATCGAGCAAGCACGCAACGGGAAGCTGCCGCACTGCGATCTTTCTAGCTACGACGTGATCATCATGGACAATGCACCGTCCGGCACAATGCTTTCTCGCAACTCGATGGTCGCTGCAGATTTCCTGGTCTGCCCCATCCGGATGGATAAGTTCTCGTTCAGAGCCCTGTCGCGCCTTGCATTCCGGCTGAGCGAGTTCGCCAAGGACTTCCAGCGGTCGCCTGAGATCATTGCGATCCCGACTATGTACATTCGCAACCGCCCGCGGATCCAGGCCAACCTGGAGCGCCTGACTACCCTCTTCCCGGGCAAAGTGACGCAGAGCCCGCTTTATCACAACGAGGACTATTCGAAGAGTCTTGAGGAAGGCATCCCTGTTTCGCTGTGGCGTCAGGCCAGCGACAATTCCGTCGGCGCTTTCCGCACCGTGTTCTCTGAGGTAGTGTCCCGTATCCGTGACGTCCTGGAGGCTTCGAAATGAAATCTACGCGCCCACTCGGGACTAGCCAACCAACCCATATTCAAGGAGTCCCCGTCGCCGAGGCGCCTGCAGCTAATCTCGGCAGGTCGATGAGCGACATACTGGCGGAGCGAGGGCTGCTCGACGACTCTCAGGCCCAGACTTCCGGTGTCCCTGCTGAAACTTTTCACGGTGAAAAGTCGACGAATTTTCACGGTGAAAAATCTGTAGGACCTGCAGCGCCTCTCGAAGGTCAGTATCTGCCAGCCAAGGAAGGTGTCACGCTTCTCGATACCGACATGGTTGATCCAAGCCCGTATCAGCCACGGAAGATCTTCAACGAAGTTGCACTCCAGCTTCTGGCTGACGCGATCCAGGCCAACGGCGGTCTCAACAATCCTATCGTCGTCCGCCCCAAAGCCAATGGTCGCTTCGAGCTTGTTGGTGGTGAGCGCCGCTGGCGGGCGCATGACATCCTGCAATGGACCAAGATTGAGGCCTATGTCCGGGATCTGTCTGACGAAGATGCAGCTGTCCTGGCCGTCACAGATAACGAATCCCAGGAGCCACTGACGGACTTCGAACGTGCGTTGAGCTACAAGAAGCTACTAGACAGCAAGGCCGTAAAGAACCAGATGACGCTTTCCCGCCGTGTTGGTCGAAGCATGGCCACCATCAGTCGCTGCCTGGCCTACTTCAAGCTGCCGCAAGAGACTCTCACACTGCTTGAAGACGATCCGGCATTCATCGGCACTAAGCATGTGGCCGATCTGGCGGCATTGGCAGACGAAGGGCACAAGGACCTGGTTGTCCAAGCTACGCAACTCGTCTTCGATGGAAAGCTCTCCCAGGAAGCCGCAGTTGCTTGGATCAAGAGCTCGGTGAGGAAGAGCAGTGATTTGCCGCCGGCGCCTCCGGTGCCCGTTAAGCTCTTCGCGAAAGGTCGCGAGTTGGCCGACCTGAAGGTTCGAGGGCAGAAGATCACGCTCGACTGCCCCAAAGGCGTCAATCCGGAGGAGGTTCTGGAGCTCATCAAGAAACACTTCGATCCACCATCTGAGGCTTGAGATTTTCCCAACCAAGGGCGCGATGAGCGCCCTTTTTTTTGCCCCATATTCTTTCACCTTACCTACATGACACCAGCTGATGCGAGTGATGTGGCAGCCCTTTTCACGGTGAAAAGGGCTGTTCATGCTGCCAGAAGGGCCAACAAGACCACATTCGCATGCAACCCCCATATCCTTTCACCTATCCGGTGCCAAGCATATGCCTATGTTTTTTTCACCGTGAAAACCGATACGGTTGTTGCTTGTAGATCATCCATGCAGCATCTCCGCCTGAACGTGGTCGAGGGAGTGCATCGTAGAACAGGAGGTCGGAAAGGAGAGGGTGGGGGAGGGGAGATTGGGAAGGGTATGCGTAAAGAGAAGGGGGCCGAAGCCCCCTTTCCTTTACGCACCAAGCGATTTTCTGTAGAGCTCAAGCGCTTCTTCGTAAGGAGGCAGCAGTTTTTCAGCGACGAACATGTAGAAGTTGTTGACGACCATGGCACTACCTTCACCTTTGGCGAGGAATTCGGCCCATTTCTTCAACATGAGGCGCTGCCCAACCAGGGTTGCTGCAAACTGATCATTGAGGGAATTGCGCACCTCACTGTCCATACCAGCAAGGAGCAGTTCAACCTCCGACCGGCGCTGAGCGTTGAACTCGCGGCGGACAGCATCGTCATCCTGCAGAAGGCTCTGTTGACCAGCCTGAGCGGCTTTGGGACTAGCCTGAGCCCCGCCTTGCAGAAGCTTGTCGAGCCCAGTCTTGGCCAGCTTCACATCTCCATCGCGCAGAACACGGAGGAAGTAGGGGGCAATGCCTTTCGCGCCGGCCTTGATCTTTCCTTCTGTGTACTTCTCCTGGACGTATTCCATAACGATGGAGATACGATCCTCAGAGTGGAGGGCCAGCGCTTCCTTCGCCTGAGTTTCCGTCAGGCAGAAATCGTCCTGCAACTTCCGCAGCAGCTCGTGGTTGAAGCTGGATGGAGAGTCGATCGCTAACGCGCCCTGGACGTTCTCCTGGATGCGAAACTTGACACCGACGACCTTGCGCTTCTCACGCTGCAGCTCGACCTCAAGACAGATGTCCGATATTGAGTTGATCTCTTTGATCGCAGGCTGGATGACAGCCCGGTTGAGGATCTTGAACTCATCATAGCTGGCAGTGTTGTTCACACCGAGCAGCTCACGGAAGAGGGGGAGAGGGAGGATTGGTGTTTGATTGATTGCTCTGTAGCGAGCGCAATTCTCGTACAAAGCAAGGGCATGCCCTGAGCTGAAGCGCGAGATGATCAGCAGGTCAATTCGAGCATAGAACTCCGGATTGTAGAGCTTTGTCCGCAGCTGCGGACTGTAGGCATAGCTGCAGATCCCGTCTTTGATCGAGGCGCTAGCAAGCGCCGTGGTCACACCCCAGTCGCTCTTGCCCTGGTGATCGATGATGTCCCATTTGATCTTGGTGGTGACCATGTCCTCAAGGGCGTCCTTGAGGTATTTGACGTTTTTACTGTCAAACCCAGCGAGATCCATAAGGTCGCGAACAGGGATGGTGTGCAGCTGCAGGTTCACGTCTGGGAAGTCATCGTAGGCATTGTGCAGCAGGACGTTCCAAGCCTTCCGCTGAAGGCACGAAATGTCGTTCTTGATGTGAATCGCCCCAGCGTGCTTCCGAACGCTTGGCGCCAGGACGTTTTGCCCCGGTGTTGCTGCCGGCATGCCCATGCTTCCCCCCTGCAAGCCTCCAAAACTGCATAGATACTATGACGAAAGTCAAAAATGATCAAGAAACGAACAAAACAGACAGACAGACAACCTCTCGCGAGCTGCGGTGCTTGAGGTCCACTCCACTCCGGTCCGGTCCGGTTGCAGGTACCCGCTCGGTCGAATTTTGCGGTAGTTAAACCGCTGTTTAAATTCTAGTCAATATATTTTCACACACATACAAAAACTTTCTGGATTGGATCCCATGTCTGTTTGTCTGTTTCTTTTTTAAACAAACAAACAGATATTTAGAGGCTGCTAAGTGTTTGATTTTAAAGGGTTTTATTGGGGTTAAGGTGAACGTTTATGGGGTGAGGGTGAATATATATGGGGTGAGAAGTGAAAACTTATGGGGCGAAGGTGAAAGTTTATGGGGAGCAATGGTGAAAGGCTATGGGGTGAGAGGTGAATGGATGTGGGGCGAAAGGTGAATGGATGTGGGGAGCGTGAAGTGAACGTTTATGGGGCCTCCTGAGCAAAGGTGAAAGCATATGGGGCCATTTGAAGGCTACTGGTCGAGCACCAGGATCGGGGGAAAGGTGAACGTTTATGGGGAGGTTAGGAGGTGTAGCCCCTTAAAAGGTGAACGTTTATGGGGTTGAGCGTGAGTTGTGGATCTGACAACGGGTCGGCATCCGACCAGGCCACTGAAATGAGTCACCGTTCGATGCCCCGATGAGGCGCGGAAGGTGGCAAAGGTGAAAAAATATGGGGAGGCCATCAAGCGCGGCATAAACCCCAGTAAATACAGGCGTCTGCGGGGTACTTTTTATTTAAAGGGTGAACATTTATGGGCAGGCAGCCGATCTCCCGTTGGCCATAAACAAGCAGCCACATGTGACCTAAATCCCGCCAAAGGTGAACGTTTATGGGGTTGGCTTGGGGAGGAGAGCATGAAAGGTGAACGCATATGGGGCGGCAAATCGTGTCTGGGGGGATCGTGGGTGGCAAAGGTGAATGGATATGGGGCCGATGGCTTATTTTGACTTTTGTTGTGCTATCCGCGATGCTTTTAGGCGACATAAACCAATTTTGCGGCTTTCGCCGTATGGGAGAGGTTCGCTATGCAAGGTCCGCTGCCGTTGTTCGATGTGCCGAAAGACAACACGGGGGTCAGCCGCGGTATGTTCGCTGTGGCTTCCAGTACCAGTAACCGGCCGAAGCTTGATCTGGCTGATCTGCCGTCTCCGCCGCAGAACGGCACTCTGCGCCCCCGCTAACCAGGTAGGGGAGCGAATACATGTCTTCTACCTATGCAGAGAACGAGGTGTTCAGTTTCTGTGGGCACCTTGAAGGAGAGCTCGGTGGCGAGCTGAAGAGTGGATACGCCGTTGCACAGTCGGCCGAGGAGGCAATTCGGTCGATGCGGGAATGTGGTTTCTACATCTCGGCGATCACTTCATTGGCTGAGGTGAAACAGACCGTTTCCATCCTGGAGCTCATCGCTCATCGCCATCCTGATATCGAGCCGACTGATTACGTAGACGTCTATCCGGCAGAGATCCAGCCCTATCCTGAAAGCAACGTGTTCTGCTTCACGGGGCATGTGGTCGATGCGTTTGGGGCATTGAAGGCTGGTTTCATTGTGGCCAGCGATGTCGACTTCGTTGTGACCTACCTGAAAGGACTGGGTTTTGTTGTCGAGTCGGCAACGTCCTTGGAGCAGCTCCGCCAGGCAATGGCGGACATGATGGCGATAGCCGACGACGATGCCTCGTTCGACCACAGCTGCGTGGTCAATTTCAAATCGGCCGCCTGAGGGCGGCCCCATCCTCAGTAGCATCTCAACCCGACAACAGGAAAAAGTGCGGTGTCCATTCGTTGACACTAAAGGTATTTTTGCGTATTTTCCGCATCTATCAACTAATGAAAGTCGTTGGGGTTCGTTCGGTATGTCAGGTACTTCACCACGCGATGACGAGCACTGCCTGGATCTGAGCCGTCTGCAGTTCTACAAGAAATACTTCGGCAAACTGCTGAACGCCCTGATCTTCTCTATTGTGCTGAACTTCGTCACCGGCGGTGCTTTCGTCTGGGTCAAAACCCGTGACGTCGAGCGTGAGTACTTCGGCCAGGACTCGGTGACTGGAAGGCTCACGCAGATGGTTCCGCTGAGCGAACCCTTTGTATCGCCCCAGAAACTGTTGGACTGGACAGTCGAATGTGTTGCTGGTGCGAACAGCTACGACTTCGTGCACTCGCAGAAGCAGCTGCAGCGCAACTCGCAGTGCTTCACTCCGGACGGCTGGTCGATGTTCATGGAAGCGCTGGACCGCTCCGGCAATCTGGACCTAGTCAAGAAACAGCGACTGGTGACCTCGGCGGTGCCCCTTGCTGCACCGGTGGTAACCAACCAAGGGATGCGCCGCGGTGTGTGGACCTGGCAGATCGAAGTTCCTTTCATCGTCAGTTTCCAGGGGGGGCAAGGTGGGCGAACCGTCGCCACTCAGAAAACGCTGGTGACGCTGCTTGTCACCCGGGTGAACCCGTTTGAAAGCCGCGATGGGCTGGGGATCGCGCAATACCTCGGGGGCGACCTTCGATGAGCCGCCTGGTCAAAGTTTCAGCCGGCTTGATTTGGTTCGTCCTTTCGGCGGGCCCAGCGCATGCTGATACGGCTGAAAGTGTGCCTGGTCAGAATCCTGCCACCGCGGGGGAGATGGCTATTCCTGCGCTGCCACCGCTGCCGGACATCAATGATGCCGCGTATCAGCAGGCCGTCGAGCAAGCTGCGCCTTTGACTCCTTCTCAGATCAGGAACCTACGGCAGCAGGTTGATGATACTGAGCGAGCAGCTGCGGCCCTCCCGCGATTCTTCCCGAAAATCGTCACCAATTCGGTGACGGTGTCGCTTTCGCCGGGCGCTACCCCGCAAGTAGTCCGCTTATTCAGTGGTTTTGTCACAACGCTGATGGTTGTTGACCAGGCAGGTAACCCGTTAATCGTCAAAACAGTCGATATCGGAGGCGGGGACAAAGACTTCACAGTCACCTGGGAAAAGGATGCTGAAAAGTCAGGCTCTAACTACGTGAAGATTTCGCCCAAGTCACCTTACGCTTTTGGCAACGTATCAATCACTTTGGTTGACGTGAGCGTTCCTATTTCACTGACTCTGGTAAGTGGTCAGCGGGAAGTTGATGATCGAGTAGATGTCCGTGTTCAGGGGATCGGCAATATTGCGACCGCAGCTCTGCCTAAAGGAGTCGCGCCTGCAATCCTCACCATGCTGTCGGGATTCGGCCCTGACGGCGCCAAGCTACTGACTAGCTCGAATACGGAAGTGATGGCATGGGAATACAAAGATAAGTTTTTTGTGCGGACGAACTATGCACTTTTGTCCCCAGCTTATCTTTCTATGCAGCGATCACCGGATGGAATTGCTGTTTATGAGATACCTCGGACTCCTGTCGTTGTTGCGCTGAGCAATGGGGCTCCACTTAACGTCAGTCTGAGCGGCTATTGATTATGGCGGATAAGATTTCGAAGTTGGATAATCTGAAAGTTGCCCTAAGTGATGGGCCTACCAGGTTGATCTATGGTGGTTCTTTTTTGATTATGTTGATAGCTGCGGGGGCTGGTTATTGGCTCTTCACGAGCAACAAGAAAACCAATGCAGATCCGAGCTACGTCAATAGCTACCAAGGGCTCCAAGGTCCGGCTGTCATGAGTGGTGGTGGGCCAATGCCCCAGTCTACCCCTCAGTATGACGCATACATTGCTCAGGAAAATTCCGACAATGTTCGAGCTGCTGTTCAATCCGGCAGCAGCGCGGTCCCTACTGTCCGAACTGGCGTAACCGAGACCGTCATTGAGGATGCTGCGCCGCCAAAGAAAAAGGCGCCGGAGGAAGATCCGGAAGCAGTCCGACGTCGTAACGAAGAGCGCGAGAAGCAGCTGGCTGATGCGCAGAAACGTTATGACGAGGCCAGGCGCGCTAATGACGAGGCGATCAAGGCCCGCAAAGAGGCTATGAGCCAACAAGTCGGTTTGCTAGTAAAAAACTGGGAGCCTTCCTCCCATAAAACACTTGATATTTACTCGACAGCGACGGCTAACACGGCTTCAGGGGTTGGAGGAAAAGGGCAGGTCGGTGCTGCTTCAAATGTGCAGCAGACACCAGCGCTGAAGCTCGCCCGGGCTGGTGATTTGCAATGTGGGCAAGTTGATACTGCAGTTAATACTGACGAGCCAGGGCCGGTTCTTGCCACGATATGGCAAGAAGGCGAGCTGAAGCGTACCAAGCTGCTCGGTAAGATTGAAACAGGTCAAAACGCCCAAAAAGCAACTTTGCATTTTACTACCGCAAATATTCCTGGTGTGAATGGATCTGTCCAAGTCGATGCTTATGCAGTCGATCCGAATACCGCTAGAACTGCTCTGGCCACTGATGTCGATAATCACCTGGTTCAGCGCTATGGCCTGTTCCTCGCTGCAACTTTTCTAGAAGGATATGGCACTGCAATTATGCAGGCTGGCCAGAATCAACAACTTGTAGCGAGTCCCAGCGGGACTGTCGTCCAAACCGATGCTTTGGATAACACGCAAATTCTTTCTGCTGCGGCTGGGAATGTAGGTAAAAGAGTTGCCGATAGCCTGGCCGATGGGGTTAACAGAAAACCAACGATTACTATCGACTCGGGAACTGCCGTCTGCTTCCTGTTCATGAATGATGTTGAAATTAAGGGCGAGGGGAATAAGTAATGAGTATTGATCAGGAAGATATTCTCGGGCAACAGAATGAGTTCGATGAGGACGATGCCCCGCCTGCCGACAAGAAAAAGAGCAACAAGAACGGTCAACTGATGACCTACGGGATGTACGTTGTTGCGGCTCTCGTTGTTGGCCTCGCATTGTTCAAGATATTCGGCCCCCGGTTCTTCCATAGCAATGACCAAGGTTATGGGACCGCCCCGATCACTATCGATCAGCCTTCTGGCCAAGGGGCAGGGCAGTACGGCTACCAGGGGCAGGGGTATCAGCCGCAACCGAATCCCCCCTCTCCCGTGCCGGAGCCGGTTGGCCAGTACCAGCAGGCGCAGAACTATGTGGCAGATCCACAAGTGCAGGCCGCGCTGCCGGTATCCGAATCGCCGGCACCACCGGTTATGCAGCAGCCTGTTGCTCCGGTCGGACAAGCTGCGCAGATACAGCCGCACGTAACGATGGAGCCGCAAGCTGCAACGGCGGCTCCGGTGCCGACATCGGGCCAGGAAATGGCTTCGATTGCTCAGGTTCAAAAACAGTTGGAGCAGCAAGATATTCAGTTGAAGGCAATTCAGGAAACGCTGGACGAAATCAAGAAGTCGCTGCCGAAAACCGCTGCCAAGCCGGCGCCGAAGCCTAGTTCCGCAAGTAAGTCCAGCACTTCTCAAGCAGCCTCGCAGAAGAAGCCACAACCGCAACCCCAGCGTCAGGTTCAGAAGTCTCAGGCTGGATCGGGCCAGCAGAAAAATTCGCCTGCCAGCATGTCGCTCAAGGCCGTGCTCGAAGGTCGAGCGTGGTTCGTGACGAAGGGAGGGGAGAGCATCAGCGTTTCCGTTGGCGACACGATCCCAGGAGTTGGCTCCGTGCAGCGCATTGATCCAGACCAAGGGCAAGTGATCATGTCCAACGGCGTCGTCTACCGCTGAGGCCGCTGAGATGATCGACGCCTCGACGATGCTGGCCAGCTTCGCCCAGCAGTTCCCCGGACTGGAGGATCTGTTGAACGCGGTTGTGGCTTTGCTGGGCCTAGTACTGACTGGCAACGCAGTTTTTAAAGCAATCCAAGTTGATAAGACGGGTGGCCAGGGTATGACCTGGACCACGCCGATTATGTATTTCTTCTGCGGCGTGGCACTTTTCAACTTCGCGGCAAGTATTGACACCGCTTTGGACTCATTTTGGGGTGGCTCGGTATCGGTGAAGAACCTCATGAGCTATCAAGGCTCGGCAAATATGCCGGCTCAAACTTCAGAGTTGATTGGGGTCATTGTTCTTTGCCTCCGGTTCTACGGATACATCACCTATGCCCGAGGCTGGATGAGTATGCGGCGGATTGGAAGTGGTCAGAACGGAAGTGATGAGGTTTTCAAAAAATCGTTTATCCGATTAGTGGCTGGTGTAGCGCTAATCAACATCGTCGGTACAGTAAATATGTTCTCTGAGACCTTCGGTTTCGGGGAAGTTCTATAGAGAAAGGAGACCATCCTATGAAAGTAATGAGTACGCTGCGCGGTTTTTGGAACAAGGCGAAAGTTTGTTTTTACTCTACCAGCGCAATGGCGATGCTGGCCTTTACCGAGCTTGCTCACGGCGAGGGTGTAGGTGCAATCGGTCGTCGCGCAGCCACTGAAGCTGACGGCCTGGGGGTGGGAGCGCAGGCTTTGTTCGCGCTGGGTGGTTTGATCATGGTCGGCCTGTCGATCTTCGAGATCAAGAAATACAACAAAACCGATGGTGCGCAAGGGAAGATCTCAATGGCTGCCATTCTGCTGTTTGGCGGTGCTTTCCTGTTGTACATCGCAAGCGGGATCGAAACTGGCTCTGACACCATTTGGGGTGAAGGCGGCGGCGACAAGTCTCGTGTGCAGATCCAGCGTTAAGGTGAGTTGGTAAAATGATCGAGCTATCGGTTGTTCGTGACATCCGGAAAGCGCCTCTTATTCAGCACGGCTCTCGGCTGGACAAGAGCGCGGGTGAGTTGCGCAAGCAGGTTATTGCGCAAGGGCGCTTTGGACGTCGCTGTCATTTTTGCGATTTTGCATTCGGAACAACCGATAGTTTCGATATCCATAATCTGGATGGTGATCACACGAATAATGAACTCGAAAACTTAGTTCCTGTTTGTGAGCTATGCCACGCGCCATTTCATCTCGATACGGTTTCTAAGAAATGGCCATCCGATCCTGGGAAAATTGTCTTCCTGCCTGAGCTGACTCAAGTTCAGCTCAACAATCTCTTGCAGGTGATTTTCTACTGCATGGCGATGCAGTCTGTTGCGGCTGGGCCGGAAAAGGTGGCTTCGACGGCGGAACAGGGTATTAACCCGCATACGGTCTACCGCCGTATCACCGACCGAGCCCACCAGGTCGAGATGAACTCGAAGGGGGAAACTGTGCGGAAAGGCCTTTCGGACCCCTTGGTATGTAGCAGAGTTTTGCTGGACATGAGCGACGATGAGTACGAGCAGCGTAGTGTCCTTCTGGGTGGCTGTCGTTACGTTCCTGGAGCGGACTATTTCATCCAGCAAGCTGGCATGTGGTCTGGGAACGGTGCGTCTTTCAGTCGCCTGGATCTCGCGGCCTGGCCTGGCGTTGCAGGAGTGGCCTGATGGGGGTAGTCAGGCACGGTTGTGTCCGTTTCGATGCCGACGATCCGAATATGGGCGGTTGGGCGTCCGTGGAAGGTATGGAGGCGTTTCGTATTTCTTCTGTCGGGAACTTGGATAACGACACCCTCTGGTGGACGAATCTTTCGTTTTCGGCGATTTATGGTGCGAATTTACATAAGACGCCATATATAAAGAGGACAACCTATCTTAACTCGTGGCTGCAAGAGGGGCAGGCAGACATTTGCAGTGCTTGGGGTTTAATGCGGCGTAGCTACACCGAGAAACAAATCACGGAAATCCTTTCCGGTGTTTTTTCTCGGGTCATGTGGTACGCGAAAGGCGCCTACGGCATTGATGGCTCTCGTTCTGTTCCTATGCACGACAATTTGGCGGACGAAATTCGGTGCAAGATCCTTCCAGATAAAGATCCACACATTGCGCCGGAAGTAGATGGTGCGCTGTCGGCTGCCCATCAGTATTACACTTATTGCCTGACGCCCCATTACAATCGGGAAGAAATGGTAGTGGTTCGATTTTCTGCGCCGGCAGTGGCGTATGCTCGCGAAATGCTGAGCATGATCGTACCCGGAGAACAAGTTGAGTATTTCTCTGCAGAACAGATAGCTCCAATCTCGGATAAAGTTCAATGGGTTGTGAATAACCCCCGCCCAGTGCTGGCTAAAGTATCCGTTTCAAATATAAATCCTGATTATGTGAACGTAATTGCTTTTGCTAACGGGGCAAAGGCTGGTAGTAACCGATCCTGGGTATCGCAGCCAGAACTTCTACTACTTTCTCAGTACGCCCAGGTTGAAGTGGCATGTGCTTTTGTATTCAGCGGCTATGAAATGCTTGAGACGTCCTGCGAGCTGCCGATGTTCTCTGCTTTGCAGGCTATGAGTCCTGGAGCGGAGCTCTTGGCTATGAACCATTGGGTCGGTCTTTCACGTGAGAACTGCTATCGGCTTGAGCCTAAGAGTACGGAGTATCGGGCAGTTTCCCCGCGTGCAGCCTGGATAACCGCGGTGGACCGTTTCTTGATGTTCACCTATGCGCTACAGCTTCATAAGGCCGGGTTCGCCATCAGAAAGTATGGCGCGGGTAGCGTGACCTGTCTGGTGCCAAAGCATAATTTTAAGGATGCTTATGACATCGCATCTTCTATAGGTCTGCTTGCTCCTCCAAATATGTCGTCGGACATTGAAGTTCAAGAGGACTTACACAATGTCTGACATTAACACTCTGCTTGAAGTTGCACTGCGAGATTCGCGCAATTTGGAAGTGATAATTGCGCTGGATCGACTGCTTCTTCTTCCGGAGAACGATGCTGCACTTCATGCGGCAATGAAAGATCTTGAGACGGTAAAATCATTCATTAATACAAAGTTGCCAAGTCACCTTAAAGAGTTTGCCAGAGGACTGTTCGTCCAGCATGGCCGACTGGTGGCGGAGCACTACAAGGCGAAATTGGAAACCGGGGAGACCGCTAGATGAGCGCTGCAGGTATCGTCGACACGATTGAGGATCTCCTCGCGTATGTCTGCTCGAAATTCAAAATGGCGATGGCTGACTACATTAATATAGAAAGCATCGACGACGAGCAGACCATGACTATGCGGGATGGCACCTTGCTCACCGTCCTGCAATTGCACGGCTCCACCAGGATGATCGGCGAGGTCGAATTTGCTGAATGTGACAGCCTGTTCAGCAAGAGCTTGAAGGCGTACCTGAGCAATGGCGGCCATGCCGTCCACGTGTACTTCAGCGGTGATCCCGATAGTGCTGTACGCGATATCGAAGCGGCCATCGCTCCTTCCCGAGCGACAGCCAAGCGCCTCGGGTTGGAGCTGGATGACCTCTTCGAAGAGGACGTCAGACACCTTTCCCAGTTCTGCACCAACGAGAAGGCCTTCATCACCCTGATCACCAGGCCGTCGGCGGCCACCAGTGGCGAGCAGAAGCGCGATGTGAAGGCGAAGGAGGAGCTGCGCGAGGCCTCGCCGCTTCCCCGGATGCGGGATGTGCCGAACGTCTTCGCGGCGATGCAGTCGTTGCGTACTCGGCACCGCTCGTTCGTCGACGCCCTGGTCGGGGACCTGCGGTCGGTCCATATCGCTGTAGAGGTTCTGGACGTCCACAAGGCCGGTTACGAAATGCGGATGAGCGTGGATCCGGAGTTCACCGCCGATGATTGGCGCCCGCGGCTTCCGGGCGACAAGATTCCCGTGCGGGACATCAGCAGAAATCCCAAGGACATGTCAGGGGCATTTTGGCCGCGCCTCGATCGCCAGCTGGTACCGCGAGATGCTGAAAAAGCAGGGCGGAAGTACACGATAGTTGGCGACAGGATATATGCCCCGATGTACGTGCACCTGCATGCACAAGACATTGAGCCCTTTCAGAAGCTGTTTGTGCGGGTAAGTCAGAACCGCTTGCCTTGGCGGATCAGTTTTTTGATTGAGTCAGGCGGCCTGAAGATGGTCGGCTTCAAGAACATGGTTGCCAGCATCATCAGCTTCACCAATCCGGACAACAAGGTTTTCCGGGAGGGGGTTTCGGCGGTTCGTGAGATGGTGAAGAAACAGAATGAACTGGACGTCCGCCTGCGTGTGGATTTCGCGACGTGGGCTCCGAAGGATGACGAGAAATTACTCGCATCCCGCGCATCTCGCCTCGCCCGTGCCGTACAGGGATGGGGAGGTATTGATATTCGCGAAGCCAGCGGCGATCAGTTCCAAGGTTTTACATCGTCGGCGCTCTGCCTGAGCTTGAATAGCGTCGCAACACCTTCTTGTGCGGTTCTCGGTGATGTCACGCAGATGTTGCCTTTGTACCGTCCTGCGTCGCCTTGGGCTGATGGCGGAGCGGTTCTCTATCGCACGCCGGATGGAAAGATCTGGCCTTATCAACCCAACTCACCAGTCCAGTCCAGTTGGATTACGGTCGGTGTGGCTGAACCTCGGTCCGGTAAAACGGTTGATGGTAACCAAGGGAACCTTGCGCTTTGCCTCTCGCCGGGTATCACCCGGCTGCCGATGATCGGGATCATCGACGTCGGCAAGGGGAGTGCTGGTTTGATATCTCTGCTACGCAACGCTCTTCCCGAGGAAAAGCGGCATTTGGCGATGAGCTTGCGTCTGCGTATGACGCCGGAGTTCGCCATCAACCCTTTGGACACTCAGGTAGGGTCCCGTTACCCACTACCCAGCGAAGTTGCTTTTCAAACTAACTTTGTGTCGCTGCTTGTTACGCCAATGGGTGCTGCCGCACCGGCAGACGGCATGGTTGGCTTGGTCAAGTTCACCCTGCAGGAGGCCTACCGCTACTACGCAGGCGATGGCAACAATACCAGGGCCAAGCCCTACATCCCCAACACCCGAGGGGCTGAGCAGGTCGACCGGGCGGTTGAGCGCTTCGGTATCCAGGTAGACGGGCGAACTTCCTGGTGGGAGATCGTCGACGCGCTCTACGACCATGGTGACATCCATTCTGCAACCCTGGCGCAGCGGCAAGCCGTTCCTACGCTGGCCGACTTGGCGGCGGTGAGTCGCGAGCAACAATTCGTCGATCTCTATGGAGGCAAGAGCACCGAGGATGGTGAGGCGCTACTGGATGCCTTCTCCCGGATGATTTCGGAATCGTTGCGCAGCTACCCGATTCTCGCTTTGCCTACGGCCTTTGATCTGGGCGAAGCCAGGGTCGTTTCGATCGACCTCGCCGAAGTTGCTCGTAGTGGATCCGCCGCGGCCGACCACCAGACAGCGATGTGTTACATGCTGGCTCGCTATGTCGTGGCGAGGAACTTCTACTTGACCGAGGAAGATGTCGAGTGCTTCGCCCCACGGTACCGCCCGTACCATGAGCACCGTATTCGCGAAATCCGCCAAGACAAAAAGCACCTTCAGTGGGACGAACTCCATCGAACGAAGCGCGTGCGTCCGGTACGGGACCAGGTTATCGGCGATATGCGCGAGGGGGGTAAGGAGGGCGTAATGGTTACCGTACTGTCTCAGGACGTGGATGACTTTGACGAAGAAATGTTGTCCTTCGCTACCGTCAAGAAGGTTTTCTCGAAGCAGAACGAGAAGAAGGCGGGGCGCATGCGCGAAATGTTCGGCCTGTCATCGACGGCGGAATACGCGGTTCGCCACATGATCCGTCCTCCGAGTGCGAAGGGGTCTACGTTCGTTGGCGCGTTCAGTACTCGTGAAGGCGAATCGGTGCATTTGCTGAATAGCACTATGGGCGGTATCAGGCTCTGGGCGTTTTCGACCACGCAAGAAGACACCTACGTCCGCGACACACTGTATCGGGAAATTGGGCCAGTCGAAACGCGGCGCCTCCTGGCTCGGCTCTACCCTGGTGGTAGCGTTGCGCGGGAAATCGAGGCGCGGAAGAAGAAGGTCGAGATCAGCGGCCTGATTGGCCAGGATCGGGACGATGGAGTAATTGATGGGCTGGTCGCCGAGTTGCTCGATATCTACCAACAGCAGCGGTCGGAGGCACTACGCGCATGATCAAGCGGATCAACTGCTCGGTCGTTTTCCTTCTGATGGTGGCGACCGCTTTCCCCGCGTGCGCGGGGATCTTCAACATCGGAACTTCGGGAGGCGCTTCGAACGAGAGCAGTTCGAGCAATGTGGTTGTTCGCCCTGATGCTGGCCCGGGGAGAGCATCGACACCGATTGTCCCTGTGGAAAGTGCATCGCCGCAACGGGTACCGGTGGAAAGCCCCCCCGTCTATCAGCCCTATACGCCGCCGGCTGCGTCGGTGTTGCCTGCCCCGATATCGGACGATGCAGAAGTTCGGCGCTACGACCGCTACCCAAACGAAAGCGATGTCGACTACATCGCTCGTATGAAGCAGGTCTACAAAACGTCTGCAGCAGAACTAGAGCGTGTCGGTGCTGAACACATGTTGCGCATGCAGCAGTTGGCGCCTCATTGAGCTCTTGTCGATGAGGGGCGGTTGAGGCCAGCTTCGCGATTATCTGGAGCGAGCCTCACCTGGTAGTGATCAGATAGTTGAGAGAGGTCGAGCGACCAGCTGTACGCGGAGCGGATCTCGTGGATCGCGAAGGCTCGCTTGACCAGCTGTAGGGCTTGGCCGGGGCTGATGGAGTTCACATGGCACAGCCACTCGATGGCTTTGTGGGTTTCGCTGCGCTCGATGGCGAGACCGATATGCTTTACCTGGTGGCACCTCGGGCAGAGCGCTATCAATCGATCCAGGCGCTGGATGAGCCGGTGGTCATCGTAGTGCCAGATTTCATGGCACTCGACAGGATGGTGCGGGCCTCGGTTAGAGCAGATCTCGCAACGGTAGTTGGCAGCCTTGAAGCAGATGCTTTTCAGCCGACTCCAAGTGGCTTCGCTGACGTTTGAACGGACGTTGCTGTACCAGCAGGATCTAGGAACAAGCTCGATGGTTAGATTCATGGTGAGGGAAAAACCTGCCGCGTATGATTGCGTCTGATTGGTTATTTTTTTACTATCAACGACATATTGACATGGTAATATAGATCAATGAAAGTCACCGATAAGGAACGAGAAGTCAGCGCCGAAATGGCGGCATGGCTGGGTTTTCTGAGGAAGGCCAAGCGGGTGACTCTGCAGAGCATCGCAGAAACTCACGCTACCCATCGGGGGAATCTGTCGGCGTTCATTTCGAGCAAGGGGACGACGCGGAATGTTTCGATGGAGAAGCTGCGGATGGTCCTGTTTGACCTCGGGCTTCTGGATGGCGGGATGTTAGCTCCAGGCCTCCACCGTTGGGAGGTCGATGAAGAAATGGTCGATTCCCTGTGTGAGCTGCTGAATAAAAGCGAGTTCGAGCGAGGGTATGTGTTCCGCTTGGGGAATGGCCTACGGGCATTCGCAGTGGTTCAGGTGTGCGAGGCCAACGCGGTGTTCGCGAGTTTGCCTGTTGAGATTGCTGAGCGGGTGGCTTCTGGATTGAAACCAACTGAAGGCGGGCAGCGCATCAGCTTGGTGGATCTCGACCGGGCTGGCGATGCGCAGATTCAGGCGCTGTGGCAAACCCCTGCAGACGCTTCGGTGTTTGCGAGCATACAAAGTCTCTGGACGGATGAGCCGTTATTCCGATTGCCCATTGAGAAGAGGGCGGGCTGATCCAGATGTAGTGTCCGGAAATGGTTTTTGCTCGCCAATGCTGATTTTGGTCATCGCCGGTTTTGTTCGTTGCCGAAGAGGCACTTAGCGCTCGGATTCGGGCATTCGGTAACGGGGCGCAGTCTGGATGACAAAACTTAATTTGGCCCAGCTTTGCTGGCGTGTTGTTGATGATTGTTGCGGCGAAAATCTAAGGAAAAGCTATGGCTACCCAGAAGCGAATGAAAGCTAACGAGCTGGTCACTCTGCTCGCTGAGCTGGTGGTGATGGACATCGAGATGATGGCCAGGTTTGCCAATATCCCTGTCCAGAACCTGCGTTCCTGGTTGGCCGGCAAGAAGGAAAACCTTCGGCTGCAGTCGGTGATGAATTTGATGTCGGTCATGGGGTTGAAGGTCGACAACGGACTTCGCCTGGATGACGCGCGGGTTCACTATTGGTACATCGAAGACAGCATTTTCAGCCAGAAGAAGAGCGTCTACGCGGCGCTGACGAAGCTTTCCAAGTTGCTGGCAGGCTGCTCGATCACGGCGGTCGAATCTACGTCGCCACGGCTCAAAGAGCGCCTTGGGCATCGCTTCTACCTGGTGGCGAGCGCCAAGGTGCGACTTGTTGTGTGCGTGCGTCGCAGTTTCTTCCGGGCGCCGGCGGTATCTCCCGAGGTGATCAAAGGGGCCTGTTGGCGGGATGACAGTGATGATCATCTGATCACGACAAACCGTCGTTTGTGGACGCACCTGGTTGAGCGCGACCTGACCACGTATGAGTTCGATCGCATGTTCAATCAGGTTAGCGAAAACGTGAGCTGGGCTGATGTTTCGCTCATGGCTCGCGAATTCGGCGTTACGGCTGCTGATGTGTCGCAGTGGATCCTGGAGCGACATGGCGAGCTGGTCCCCGATGGAGCAGGGGCACAGGATGACGAAGGCATCGATTTGGATAGCAGCGGCGGGCGCGTGCTGTACCTCGCAGCAGGTTGAGGGGGCTGTCCATGCTTGTAGTTCTCCGCGATTCGAAGATGTTTCGAGCCGTCCCGAGGGTGATCCTATGGGGTGGCGTTGCGCTGTTCTTGTTCCTCATCTTGGTGCTGGCCGAGGGTAGCGTCTACTTGGGGAAGGTGGGGGAGGCCAGGGACGCAGCTATCGCTCAATGGCTGAATGAACATCCGGAAGATGGCGAGGCGGTGGCCCGCTACCGGACTGTCTGCATCGGATCTCCAGGCGAACCGGATGTCGAAAAGATTGCCTCCCCCCCCCAGCCCGTTCTGACCTTCGCCGAATGTGCTGAAAAGGTTGGGTCACCCGATCTCATGGTCATTATTCAGGCAGCGGAATACTCGATCCCGGTGCCGATACTTCTCTCCTGGTTGTCACGCACTTTGGCATCCGTCGTTCTGCTTTAGCCGTTGCAGGAGTTGGTATCGTGCAAGCGCATTTCATGGGGTCGCGGCCGGATGGATGGCTTGAGAAACTGGCTGCCGAAAAGGCGCGTCTGCGCCGTAAAGTTCGGACTCGGTGGATCTTGGCCGGCCTGGGCGTGCTGGTGGTCGTTGGCGTTGTATGGGGAGCGTTTTCGTGGGGATGATTGACCTGGTTGGGCTGAAGCATGGCTTGCTTAACTCGCCGGAGTCGCCGGCTCCGATTGCTGCATAAGGGGGCGGGAGTGCGACATTTCTTCCTCCGGATGAAGCGGATGATTCAGGATGATCTCGGTATCCCCGCTTCGGTCCGCGCTATTGTTGAGGCCTTTCCTGCTCTGAAAGTGCACTTGCGGGAACCCGCTCAAAGTATTGCCGCGTCGAGCGTTGTTCTATGGCATGAATGGGGTGGCGCGGTGCACGGCTCTTGGCCCCGTCTAGCTGCCGGAGAAATGCTCGGGTGGCGCAATCAGGGCGGCCAATACGGCAGCTTCCATCTCACCCGGGAGGATCTCGCCCGCTTGGGCTGTCGCGAGGTCAAGGAGCAATGGCGGTGCGAGATTCAGGATGTCGAAGGCCTTTCAGCGTCGAAATCGGAGCTGCGTGACTTCGCGAGCCTTGACGATATGGTCGCCACCAACTCGCGACCGATGATCGAGCCTATGAGCTTGGAAAAGCTGGATCAAAACCTCGCCTGGTCCGAGATACGAATACTTCATCGCGAGGATCCTTCGGATCATTTCGCCTGCTATCGGTGGGATGGGCGGCTTTTCCTGATGAACTCCGGTGGCTCGCATCACTTTGCGGCAGCACGCTATATCGCTTCGCGGTTGCGTCGTTCTGTGCCGCTGCAGGGGCGGCTAAAGATCTACGGCCTCAACAGCGCTTCTGTCAGTTCCCTGGTGCGTGACTTTGAGATATTCGCGCTACGGGACGAGCCGATGAGCTACATGGCGTTTCACGATGCCATGCGGGCTTATGGCGCTGCCTACCTGCACCGACGCCTGCCCCGTCCTTATGAGGATTCCCGAGCTGTGTTTCTGCCGCGAGATGATATTCGTTCGGTGCGAGTTGCGGCCGTGCTCCACGAGTGGGGGTTCTTCGATCTGGGTGATCATCTGCAAGAGCTGGCTCGCAGAAACATGGCGGCTTTCAGATTGAACTGAAGTTCAATTATATACTTGCATTGTAACGAGAAAAACGCGAGAGGCAATCTATGCAGGCACTCACCACTACAGGCAAGCTGTTTAAGCAGTTCATCCAGTTTTTAAGGGAACAGGGCTACCAAATTCACTGGCACGACATCAATCCCGAAGAGCCTGAGTATGTTGAGGTGATTTGCAACGGGCAGCATCTGATGCCGGATGGTGTACCTAGTATTCCGAATGATGGAATCGTTGAGATTGACTACTTCGCCACTATTTTCTTGGAGCCAGGCAGCGGGGGAAGAAAGATTCAAAGGGTATTCAAGGATTGGCAGGCCGGCAAAATGTTCCTCGGCTCCACCAAGCTAACGCCCCCTCATCTAGTAGCCCATTACGAACGCATCATCACCGCTGCAGTCGCGATGAATGACGAAGAGAAGGCCCAGGTTGCTGACTGGGTTGATCGGCACGCCTCGGGGAATAGCAACTTGGCGGCGAGTGATTGGCCGGGATGGAAGGATGTAATTGCCCGCGTGAGTGAGCGCTAGGCGCGAGCTGGTCCCTGCGCTCGCTTTGGCCGGGTGATGGGGGAGGGGGCGCAGGTGTTAAAAGGTTAGGCTTTACACGACGACTTTCGTTTGTTTATCCTGATGCAATATCAGGTAACGAGGGTTTTGTTATGGATGGCCTGCAGATGACCGAGGAGCAACGTGCTCCCTGCGAAAGCAACTCCGATGTAATCAAGATCGAAGCCGGTGCTGGCACTGGCAAGACCACCACGTTGCGAGGCATCGCCGAGGCCAAGCGCGACAAGCGTCAGCTATATGTCGCGTTCAACAAATCGATCCAGGTCGAGGCCTCCAGGAAGTTCCCATCCAACGTCACCTGCAAGACCGCACATTCGCTTGCCTACGGCGCCATTGGCCGTGACTACGGCAACGTACATGGCAAGCTTCAGGGGGACATCAAGCCCTTCCATGTTACTCGACAGCTGACCTCCAGCCTGTCGGGCGTCCCGTCGAGTGCCCACAACTTGTATGGCGGTCGCGTGATCGAGACCGTGAAAAACTACCTCGTGTCGGCCGATTCCACGCTTAGCCCGAAGCACGTCAGCATCGGCGACGCCCCGGTCGAGCGTAGCCATTTCGATCCGCAGCGGATCTTGCAGGACGCGATGCAGGTCTGGACCGCAATGCAGGATCTGCGCTCCGAAGTCCCGATGCTGCATGACGGGTACCTCAAGCTCTACCAGGTCGCAGGTCGTCGACTGCCCTACGACCTGATCCTTTTCGACGAAGCGCAAGATACCAATCCCGTCACCCAAGCAATCGTAAATCAGCAGCAGGCGAAGAAGGTGTATGTGGGCGATCGCCATCAGGCGATCTACGGCTTCCGTGGTGCGAGCAACGCGATGGAGCTCATCCCCTCGGACGAAACCTTCTACCTGACGGGCTCGTTCCGCTTCGGCAACGAAGTGGCGGAAGTGGCTAACCGCATCCTGGACCTCAAGGGTGATGTCGTTCATCTGCGTGGACTGGGGGCGGAAAGCAAGATCCGTCCTCTGACTGCCAGCGAGGGCTATGCGTACCTCAGCCGAGGCAATGCTGCGCTGTTCGACCGGGCCGTGAAAGCTCTGACCAAGAACGAGCCCTTCTCCTTCGTCGGTGACATCCGCGGTTACCGCTTCGATCAGATCCTGGACGTCTATCAGTTGTCGATCAAAGGCCAGGTGAAGGATCCATTCATCCGGTCCTTCAGCAGCTTCGATGAGCTGGTGGAATACGCCGAAATGATCAACGACCGCGAAGTTAAGTCGCGCTGCAAGATCGTCACTGCCTATGGCCGGGATATCCCAGGTTTGTTGGAGCGAATCGAGCGGGCAGCCCTGGCACCGGTCGAAGACGGCAACGTTGCGGACAACCGTCTGATCCTCACCACGGGCCACAAGTCGAAAGGGCTCGAATTCCCCAATGTCCAGCTGGCTGGCGACTTCATGGAGTTTCTCGACTCCGACACCGGCCAGTTGATCGACATGAGCAAGGCCGACACCAACCTGATCGAGGAGATCAACGTCAACTACGTCGGGGTAACCCGAGCGCAGCGCGTTCTCCACCTCAATGAGCAGCTGGAGGCCTACCTCGAACACCTCGAAGAACTGGCGGCCAACCGCTCCAGTCGTCCTTCCATGGCGTAATCAACGATTTATCCCCCGACAAGGAGCACCACACTATGTCCCTGCTGAAGCGTATCCAAGATGTAAACAAGGGCGGCGCCGACAAGAAGTACGACGCCTTCGGCGCCGTGTTCGAGGTCAGCACCGCCGTGGAATCGAACGGCGCGGTCAAGCTGACCGGGAAGCTGCTGAACGAGAGCAACCCCAAGGTGAAAGCCGGCGAAGAGATCGTCGTCACCTTCCGCGGCGAGTCCGCGAGTAAATCCCTGACCAACTTCGTCAAGGGCAACGGCAAGAAGTCGCTGGCCGCCCCGGATGCCGCGAAGGGCACCTTCCTCACCCTGGAAGGTTGCTTCTTCAGCGACGAGATGGAGGATGGCAAGCGCGTACTCAGCTCGCGCTGGCTCAACACCCTGGCGTCCAGCAATGACACCGACCACGACAACCGCTCGTTCATCGAGAACATCCTGGCGACGGCGCCGCGTATCTCGTTCAAGAACCCCGCGGTGCAGCCGGGCGAGCCCGAGCGCATCACCCTGCCAGTGAACGCCCGTACCGTGACGGCCCGCGTCAAGACCGACCATGGCACCTTCGAGAAGGAGTTTCCCGTTACCTGGGCGGTCCAGAAGCTGGAGGCCCTCGGCCCGAACGACAAACCGCAAGTGCACATCGATACCGTGGAGCCGTCGAACGCCCGCAATGTGCGCAGCCGCCAGGATCTGGAAGAAGTCCTCGCCGAACAACTCGGCCGTGGCACCAAGGCGCTCGCGCTGCTGCGGGTGACTGATGGTGAAGATGTACTGACTCGTGCTGTGTACGTCGGCTTCAAGCGCGACGGTGACGAGTACGTGCCCGACACCGAGAAAACCCTGGAAGATCTGTTCAAGAACAACATCTTCAAGGGCATCCCGAACGACGACCTGTTCGCCGGCCTGGTCAATGGCGACGTGCGTGTGGAAAGCATTCCCGGCTACCGCATGAACTACGCCGGCGATCCGACGCAGGACAACAACGCAGCGTTCAAGCTGATCAGCGAGGTGAAGGCCGGTCGCACCCAGCGCTACGAAATGATTTTCGGTGAACAGGCAAACCTGTTCAGCAAGGTCATCCTCCCCGGCATCGCTCGCACCGACACGATCTCCGGCTTCTCGCCGTTCAACATCCTCGCCGACGAACCGGGCACCTACCTGGCGAACCAGTTCAGTACCCCTCTGGTTCGCCCGGGCGCCGAGCCGCAACCGCCGAAGCTTCCGGCTGAAGAAGCGCAGGAACCGGCCCCCGACTTCGCCTCGCTCGAAAGCGAGTTCGATACCGCGCTCAAGGGCGAGGAGGAGGCTCCGGCCGGTCCTCGTCCGTAACGCCTTCAAGGCAAGCAGTAGCCATTTCAGCCGCTTTCGAGCGGCTGTTTTTTACGCCTCCGGTAGTGATCGCCATGCAACCAGCCACCCCCACTCAAACCAAGAACCTCGTCAACTGGATCCAGCTCAACACAGATGATCCGGAAACGCGCTTGGTGGCAGTCAAGTTCCCTTCGGGTACCAAGCGCCTCGTGTTGGTAGCGAACCAGGATCTCACCAACGGCCAGCTCCAGGTGTTGGGCGAGCTGGGCTTCTATCGCAGTCGGTCGGGGTTCCTGGTTCGCGATGACCTGCGCTTCAGCCTGCAGCAGATCCAGAAAGCTTTTCCCAAAGCCCATCCGGTGAAGGTGCCGATGAACTGGGTGACTCGCATCATGCCGGAGCGCCCGGTTTCACCAGCTAGTGCGACTGTGTCCACTCCCAAGGTCTCTGCCCCGGCAATCAGCATCCCCCCGCAGGTTCCGGCGCAAGGCCGCGAACAGTCCGTAGGGAACGAAAGCGAAGACCGGCCCGACGAGGTTCTTCCGGTAACGGTCACCGTCAACAACGCGGTGATGTCAGCCCGGCCGCTTGGCATGAATTACCGTGGCCAGATGGTCTTCCTGGGTGAGGATGGACGCTTCATTCAGGGGCCAGCCCAACAGATCATTCGGGAGGCCGACAGCCGCGGTGCCACATTCCTGTATGGGGCAACTGCGGAGGACCTGGCTTTATGCGCCGATGGCTTGGTGAGGGAGATTGCCGGCGGCAAGGTCCTGCGGTTCGACGATCTGAAGCGCTTCAGCAGTATCGTGACGGAGATCCCTGAGGGGGCTGTTCTCTCTTCTCCTCGGGCAAGAGAGGTACAGGAGGCAATCGAGGCCGCGCTGGTTCGGCACATTCGCAAACAACCTGGGATGACGCCTAAAGCTGCCTACAGTCTGGCCATCAAGCTGCACGAAGGGCAACCGCCGCTGGCTGCACGTACCTCCGAATCCGTTGCTCTGCAGCAGTATTCGACGCCGCTTCCATTGAGTGTTGCTGTCCAGCAAATCGTTGGCGGCTTCAAGGGGCGTTCTGTTCTGGAGCCGACGATTGGCAACGGCTCGCTGGTATGCACCGTCAAGGACGCCGCCTTGGCCGGCGTCGAGCTCGACGCTCGGCGCCTTGATGCGATCCGGAGAGACCGGTCGGAGGCGAACCTCCAGCATGGCGATGCCACATCCTTCGACTTCCGCTCGCTTAATGGTGGCGGGGACTTCGATGTCGTTTTAAGCAACCCGCCATTTGGGGGCCTGCAGCCACCCCGCATGATGTCCGGGCTCAAGGTCAGCAGGGTAGACCACCTGATCATGATCCGGTCGCTGCAGGCGCGGGCGGACGACGGCGTAGGGGTCTATATCATCGGCGCGGACAGCTACCTTGACAGCCAGGCCGGGCTCGTCACAGGCGGTTCTCGGTATCTCTTCAACTGGTTGGCGGATCGCTACCAGGTCGACGCCGTCGAGGTGGATGGTGGGATTTACACCAAGCAGGGGGCTTCTTTCCCGATTCGTATCGTCGTGGTCGGGAGGAAGGAAGCCGGGCATGCCCAAGTGCCCGATCGGCTGCCGGTGCTGCTGGACCACGACGAGGTGTTCGAATGGGCTGCCGGCATGTACGAGAAGTATGGCCTGGCGGAGATTCGAACTCCTGAAATGGGCCTTCAGGAAGCGCTCAGCGATTCGGCCGTCGTCGAGCTCGATGGCGATGCCCCGGTGGAGGATCGCTCAGCTGAGCAATCCCATCCCCCAGTTGAGACGGAGTCCGGTGCGGCAAGGGCGGTCGCGCCGGTGGATCGCAGCGAGGAAGAAGAAAACTCGTACCAGTCGCCATATGCGGCTTTCAGCCGAGCCGGCGAGGCCACAGCGATGGTCCCCCGAAACCTGGCGACGCCTACCCGTATGGCTCTGACAGAGGTTGTGCGAGAAGAGGGCGATGTCGACGGTTTCGTGGCGGCTGAACTGGGGTGGTCCGTGGAGGAGTTGGGCGGCTATCTCTCCCCTGAGCAGGTTGACGCCGTGGCCCTGGCCATCAACTCCTTGCAGAAGGGGAGGGGCTTCCTGGAGGCGGACCAGACAGGGTTGGGTAAAGGGCGGGTGATGGCTGCCTTGGCCAGGTACTCGGTCCTGCAGCAGAAGACGGTTGTCTTCCTAACCGAAACGCCGACGTTGTTCACGGACTTCTGGCGGGACATCAGCGACATCGGATCGGCCGAGCTTTTCACGCCGATGATCGTCAACGATGGAGTGTCGATCTTCGATCCGATCTCTGGCAACAAACTGGTTCCAGCCACACCCAAGGCGGTGATCCAGGCCGCGCTCGATGGCGGGGTGGTGGATCCCGCCTACAACCTGGTGCTCGGTACTTATTCCCAGTTCAACCGGGACAGAGCCAAATCTTCGAAGGCGCGCTGGATCAGCCAGATCGCGGAGGGCAAAGCGTTATTGCTGGATGAAGCGCACAACGCGGCCGGCGAGTCGAATACCGGGCAGAACATCGGTCTCGCCATCGACAACGCCGACTTCGTCGTTTACTCCTCGGCGACGGCCATGAAGGCTGGCAAGAACGTGATGCTGTATTCCGAGCTCTTCCCCGAAACAGTGGATATGGGAGCGTTACCGGAGACGCTCGCCATTGGCGGCGAGGTTCTGCAGGAGGTGCTCTCGGGAATGCTGGCTCGGGACGGCGTGTTTATTCGGCGCGAGCATGACCTCAGCAATCTGGCATTTAGCACCGTCAGCGACGACGGGCGAGAGGAACGAAATCGATCGCTTTCGGACAAGCTCGCCGAGATCCTGGAGCTGATGAACTACTTGGCCGGCGACATCAATGAGTTGGTCAACAAGCGGAACAAGGAGATCAAAAAAGCACTTGAAGCCATTCCGGAGGTGGAGCGCAAAGGCAACCGGATGGGAGCGGTCAGCACCAACTTTGGGTCGCGCCTCTACGCGATTTACCGCCAGTTCATGATGGCCATCAAGACAGACCTCGCTGCTGACAGGGCTATCAAGGCCCTGGAAGAGGGCAAAAAGCCTGTCATCGTGTTGGAGAACACCATGGAGTCCCTCCTGGTGGACATTGTGGCCGACCTACGGCCTGGCTTCGATGACGTTGATGCCGAAGAGTTCGGAACCAGCCTGCAGGGCGAGACCGAACTGGATGGCTATCTCACCTTCCGGGATGTGCTGCACCGCATGCTGCATCGCCTGACCTACTACGTGGAGACCAACCGCTATGGTGAGGCCACCAAGGTCCCCGTGACCTCCGAAGAGTTCATGGATGTGGTTTCGACAGTGGACGGGTTGATCAATGACTTCCCGGATCTGCCGGTGTCGCCACTGGATGAGATCCGAACCCGAATCGCGACGGCTGGTTTCATCTGCGATGAGCTTTCCGGCCGCAAGCTGCAGATCCATCAGCGAGCAGGGAGCTTCTTTGCATCGCCTGTGCTTGAACGGCCCAAGGCGCAGATCGTGAAGGACTTCGTGACGGGCACTACCGATGCCCTTCTGCTGACACGTGCCGGCAGCACGGGTATCAGCTTGCATGCCGGCGAAAAGTTCCCTGACCAGCGGCGCCGGGTAATGATCGAGCTTCAGTCCGCCGCGGACGTGAACACTCGGGTGCAGTTCTTCGGTCGCGTCAACCGGAAGGGCCAAACGTCGTCGCCGGAAATCGAGACGTTGTCGTCGGGCTTGATCGGCGAGGCCCGGCCCATCGCGATGCAGAATTCCAAGCTCCGGAAGCTATCTGCCAATACAACCGCAAACCAGGACAACGCTGCTCTGGACCGATCGGTACCGGACTTCATCAATGCCATTGGTGACGAGGTCGCCTTCCGGTATTTGGAGGCCAATCCGCGAATTGCGCAGCGTCTCGACATCAATCTGGAGAATGAGGACGAGCGCGAAGAATCGTACTTCATCAACAAGCTGACCAGTCGGCTTGTGATGCTGCGTGTGGTCGAGCAAGAGCAGATCTACGAAGCGCTCACCAATGAATACCTCCGGGTCATCAAGGAGCTCGACGCCAAGGGCGTGAACCCCTTGAAATCGCGAGAGCTTGATGTGCGAGCGCGGGAGGTGGCGCGGGTGGTGTACGAGAGCGGGAATCCCCATTCCGATAGCGCATTCAATCAGCCGGTCTTCGCCAAGACGATCGAGTATGACGTCGCGCTGGATCCGATGAGGTCGGATGCCGTCAAGCGCCTGGTTCGTGAGGGTTCTGCTGCGGTTGAGCACTTCAGGATCAATCATGAGCGACGTCAGAACCAGGACTTCTTCCTTGCCCTCAAGGGGTTCCTTGCGGTCAACCGACGGAAGTTTCTGGAAACCGTTTTAGCGAAGGATTGCAAGTCGGTTGACGAGGCGTTGGCGGCTAAGAGGCCGAACTCTGTTCAGAAGATGATGCACCGCCTCAAGGTGCTTGATGGCGTCCTCGACGGACTGCAGGTCGGGGCCGTAGCCAGGTTTACCAACAACGACGGTGAAACTGATTTCGGCGTTATCGCTTCGATCGCCGTGCCTGACAACCCGAAACACATCCACCTGCTTGGAGGGTATGAGCTCAGCTTTGCAGTACCGGGCCGGCAAACGCTGATCGACCGGACGCTCTACAGCCTGCAGGACGACGTCCAGTTCCGGATCATGCCAAAGGCCGGATTGCTGGATGACCTCATGCTGCGGTTCGACACTGCGCCCGCAGGGAACGTGACATACCAGCGGCTGATTCTCGACGGCAACCTGTTCAAGGCCGCGCAGATCGCGGCTGCGGGCTCCATCGGCAGCAGCATCATTTACACCGATGAGCGGGGTGCGCGTCACCGCGGGGTGCTGATGGCCAGGGGCGTCGACCTCAAGCATTTGCAAAGCCTGCCAGTTCGCGTGGAAACGGCGGCTATGTGTGGTGAGGTACTCGACCGGTTCCCAGCGGTGAAGCTCACAACTTCGCCAGGCTTGAGCGATGACGACGAAAGCGAGATGCGTCTTTTCCTGCAGGACGGCATGGCCGTCATGGAGGTTCCCGGAAGCAAGGTCTGGGGCGGTCGTTACTTTGCGAACGAGGACCTGATCAAGGTTACCGGGCCTTTCGCCGGTACGCGGAAGGTGATGGTGGCCAAGTTTCCCACCGAAAACATCTCGAAAGCGATGGGGATTTTGTACAGGCAGGGCGTTTCGCTATATGCGGAATCCTCTTTGAGACAAGCTATTAACAATTTAAGAGGTGTCATATACTCTAATGAAAGTGAAAATGAAGAGCGCATGCGCGCTGTGAAAGCTTAGGGAGGCTGCATGACGCCATTCGAGAAATTCTGCTCCCGCATGGAAATGCCATCGGGTATCGGCCGCGAGCTGCCTTATGTGCAGCTCGGGTTTGTTAGCGCTGATCAAAGCACTGGGGCAGATGCCGCAGTTGAGTGGATTGAGGGTGATGACGAGCACCGGATCCGATTTTCGGTATCCGAGTGGAAAAAGGCCGAGGCCGGCGTCATCCGTGAGCCGGTAATGCAGGTCGAGTTTTCGGAAAGCTCCGGTGAGCTTTTGGTGCCCGCCGGTGAGGGTGGCGAAGTGATGGCCGATCTGCTGTTGGCCATGCAGGGTATGAGGGTGCTAGGGGGTGATGATGCAAGCGCGTAGAAGCATTGCCCTGGTATCACTCTCCCGCGGCCGAATCTTTGCCGCCGGATCCATTCGGGGGGTAGTTCAAGCTGTCCTTCAGGTACCGGCGAAGGTTCTGGATCCCGATCTTCATGCCAGTTTCCTTCTGAATGAACTCGCGGATATCGCTGGGGGTGAGACGCTCCTGAGCAAGCACCGCAATGGCGGGCTTGATCTCGTCAAGTTTGGTGCGGATTCGGTGAGAAAGGCCCCCGTTTTTTTCCCGAGCGAAGGTGCCGGCTTTTTTCACCAAGTCTTTCAGTTGTTTGTCCATCTGATGGACTCCTTTTTCGAACTCGTTTTGATGATACCAAACCTTCCGAACTCGGCTTGGAAACCGTTTCGCAATTGGCCAGTGGAGGCATCTTGAGATGAAAGTCTACGTCGCCGAGAAGCCAAAGCTGGGTAAGGCCATGGTTCAGGTCTTGTCAAAGACCTCGCCAATAACCAACAGGGGGGGGACTTTTGCGGAAGGAAATGGTTGGGCGGTTTGCTGGGCTGCGGGGCACATTTTTGCGCTCGAAGAACCCGATTACTACATCGGAGCTGCTTTCCCAGGCGCCCCGAAGGGTAAGAACGGCAAGTTCAAATGGAGTTGGGATCACCTGCCGCTCTTCCCTGGGCAGAGCGATTTACCAGGGTGGTCGATAGCGCTCGACTCCGAGAAAAAAGATCTGTTCAAGACGATCAAGTCTTTTGTCGCGAAGGCCACTGTGGTGGTCAATGCCGGGGATCCCGACCGCGAAGGGCAGTTGCTTATCGACGAGATCCTGGAGTTTCTGGGCAACCGGAAACCGGTGCGGCGCGTGCTCATTTCTGGTTTCGATGAGACGACTGTCGCGAACGGTTTGAAGGGGGAGTGCGACAACGCCGGCTTCATCGGTCTTCGTGACGCAGCGCGATCGCGCTCAAGGGCTGATTGGCTGGCGGGGATGAACCTCAGTCGTGCCATTTCCCTTCACGCGAAGGAATGTGGATTTCAAGGGTCGCACATAGCCTACGGCCGCGTGATGACCGCGTTGTTGGGGCTGATCGTCCAGCGTGACCTGGCGATCGAAAATTTTGTTCCCGTTGATTATTTCGCGCTTTCGGCGCGATTCAAGGTCACCAAAGGCGATTTCCGTGCGCGCTGGAAACCGTACCCCAGCCAGGCGGGGCTGGATGAAAGAGGGCGGCTGCTGGATCGGCGAGTAGCCGACCAGTTGAACACTGCGGTCCAAGGCAAGACTGGCAAGGTGGTCGAATACAGCGACACTGAAAAGACCGAGTCGGCCCCTTTGCCGTTCTCTGTCGACCAGCTGCAAATCCTGGCGTCGAAGAAATTCGGCTACAAGTCGGATGCGGTGCTGAAGGCCCTGCAGAGCCTCTATGAAAAGCATGAGCTCACCACCTATCCGCGATCCGACTGCCAGTATCTGCCTGAGAGTCAGCATGCTGATGCTCCTGAAGTGTATGCCGCCGTCACGAATAACCTGCAATTTGGTGCACCGCTGCAGGACATTGATCTAACTCGCAAGTCGCGAGCCTGGAACACGTCCAAGACTCCGGTCCACCACGCGATCATTCCCACTACGCGACGGGCCAATATCTCCGTCCTTTCGGGGATCGAGCAGGACCTCTACGAGGAAATCTGCAGACGCTATTTGGCGCAGTTCATGCCGCTTCATCGCTACCGCCAGGTAGAGGTAGTGGTCGAGGTCTCGGGGCAGCGCTTCGGTACCTCCGGCACCACCCCGCTTCTGCCGGGCTGGAAGGCCCTTTACCCGGGCATGAAAACGAAGAAGAAAGGGGAAGACGACAGCGGCGAGAACGACGTGCTGCCGCCGATGGCTGTTGGGGATGCTGCCCTATGTGAAGGCCTGGACATCACTGCGAAGAAAACCACGCCACCCGATCACTTCACTGACGCCACGCTGCTCGACGCGATGATCAACGTGCACAAGTACGTCACCGACGAGCGCATCAAAGCGATCTTCAAGCAGATGATCGATGACCGGAAAGCGGGCGAAGAAGAAGCCGCAGGCGGCCTGGGGACCCCTGCAACAAGGCATACCTTCGTGCCGAAGTTGGTCGACCTGGCCCAGGTGGAGTTCGTGAAGCCGAAGGGTAAGCAGAAGGAAGAATTCATCATCTCGACTCAAGCCGGCAGGGCGCTGATCCAGGCGCTGCCTGCCGAGATCGCGAAACCGGACATGACCGCGTTGTGGGAAACGGCGATGCGCGAGATCGAGGCGGGCAGAAGCACCATCGATCGATTTGAGGCGATGCAGCGCTCGTGGATTACCAAGGTGATCGCGGAGATCCGCTCCAAACCCCTGAATATCCCCTACACGGGGCCGGCGAAAGCGGGGGCAGGCAAAGGTGGAAGCTCGGGCCCTCGTGTCGCACCGGAGCCGGTCGGCAAGGCCTGTCCGCAATGCGGCAGCCAATTGATGAAACGAATGGGAGGCAATGGGCCGTTTATCGGCTGCGAGGGCTTCCGGTCGGGTTGCAAGTACACCGAACAAGTAGCCGCATAAGGGGCAGAGATGATGATCGGCGTGAGAGATCTGGTGATTGACGAGTTGCGTGCTGTCGCAGCCGTACCGAATGGGCTGGACCGCAACGTGTTGGTGCGGATCCAAGACAGCATCGCTGCCGACGTGATTTACCTGTACCGGGAGCAGCTGGAACAGATGATGAGACGCCAGGAAGTCGCGGGCCTGCCCGCAGCCATTGCGAAGCAAGAGCGGCAGGATTTTTTCGCCGAGCGACTGAATCTGGAATACCGCAATCGGGCGGCCAACGGCCAAGGCTTCAGTTTGCCGCTCTATGTCGAGTCGGCGAAGAACTTCTACCACCTGGAGATCCGGCGCCATTTGCAGCAGGTGCAGGACTACCTGGTCCATGGGCGGGCGGTGAACGAGCTGAACGCCGGCGCCGAGAGCATCCGTGAACTGCGTGCTCGGGATCCCAGCCTGAACGCCCTGGCGCACAAGGTGGCCGGTGGACTGAATGCTATCAACGAAACCCTGGAGCGCCTTTCTCGGGTGCAAACCGGGGCGGCCGCTCAGGTCAGTCGTGAACTGCGTAGAGAAATGCGTGACGGCCTGGTTGAGCTGCAGGAAGACCAGTTTGCGAATTCGCTGCTGTCCGAGGCGCAAATGTTGGCGGGAGTTCAGCGTATGAGCAACGAGCTGGAAGAGGGCGGGAATAGCCTGAAAGTCCGTTGACAATACGCAATAATAACAGAAAATAACATTTGCCAATTCAGATAGAGGTATCGCCATGACTGTTGCTCTGAATACCCAATTCACCTATCCGCAGGTCGTCATCCAGTCGGCCGTTCAGTTCCCCGCCGGCCACTATGTTGAGCTGGACGATATCGCGTTCGAGGCGAACGGCCTCGGCCGCAAAGTGGTCCAGGCTCAGTCGGTGACCGCGCATGGCAAAGAGTTTTCCGTCGCCTACCTCAACGTCGACGGAACCGGTTATGTGCCGATCCAGGACAGCTCCCGCCCTGTTGATCTGGGAGACCTGGATTCGATCACTCGTGATAACGCGGATCTATTTCGCGCCGTGCATCAAGCCTTCGGCGGAGCTGCGGATAGTTACAGCCACCTGGAACTAGTGGTCGCTCTCCGTAACGCCATTCACCAGGGTATCGCTCCTCTGAACTCGGCCGAGCTGAAGCGGATCGCCGGCGAGGCGCGTGTCTATGCGAAGCGTGCTTTGTGGGTTCACCTGAACTCGATCGAGGCGATCACTGATGCACCGATCAATTGGGCATCCAAAGAGCTGTAAGAACTGCCAATAGGCGAGGGGGGACGAATGCGGAAAGTAGTAAGCCCGGTGTTCCAGCCGATCGTGGACGCTCGGACAGGTGCTGTCTCGCATTACGAAGCCCTTGCCAGAACGAGGGGGGTCCGTTCCGGGCATGTAAAACTACTGCAGCTGGGCGAGGAATTCGGTTTCATCGACCTCATCGACTTCGAAGTGCTGCGGCATGTTTTCCGTTTACTGCGCGATCGGCCATATGTGCGCGTCGCTGTTAACGTGTCCGTGTTGACGATAGAAGAATCCTGTAACGAGCTGCTTTCGCTGGTGTTCAAGAATATGGATCTGGCACACCAGGTCGTTTTCGAGATCACCGAAACTGCGCAGATCAACGACATGCCGAGGATCCAGCAGTTCGTCGCGGCGGTTCGCCTATTGAACGCGAAGGTGGCCATCGACGACTTCGGCGATGGTTACTTTACCGCGCCGCTCGTGCGCGAAATCCAACCGGAATACCTGAAGCTGAGTGGCGACTTGGTTGCAAGGCTCTGCAGCAGCGGAGAGATCCTGCCTATCCGGGATCTTGCGCGCTCGTTCGGCGGTGAGTTGATCGCCGAGCATGTCGACTCCGAAGAAAAGCTCGCCCGGCTGAGGGAGCTGCGCGTGGGGCTCGTCCAGGGGTTTCATGTAGGCCCCATCCTGGAAGAGCTGCCCGATCTGCAGGAAAGCCGGCAGCTCGCTCTCGGTGTTGCGAGGATCGGGCTATGACATCCGCTCTGCCGGTTGTGCTCGACGAATACCTCTTGCACCGAGGTGAGCTCGATGGCGTGCAGTCTTGCGCCTTACTCTGGCTTGCGTCCGATTGGCCGTTCCACGATGCCGTTGTGCAGGTGGTGTCGAGGCCTCTCGACGTTCGACGTGATGTCCGGATCAAGAGCGAGGCCGGTGATATCGTCCTGCCGGCCGTGGAGAGTCAATGCCTTGAGATTATCGAGGCGGCGGGTCTTCACGTGCTTTTCCAGCCGCGGCCCGGAGTGACCGAGGTCCGGCATGTTCCGTTGTCCGGAGGACTGCATGGGTAGCGGAGTTACCGATTTTCTGATGTCCGGGACGACTGTTGTGCACTCGAAAGAGGGTTCTACGCCTGGGGCGAAGACACTGCTCAGAACGATTGCTGCCGGCGTCCTGGCGTCATTGTGTTTGGCAGCGCCGGTGAGCGCTGCAGATGGCCGCCAGGCGGGTCTCTCGGGCCTGGCTCATCTGGGGCAGGACTCCATTTCCCAGGAGCTTCAGAATCTGGCGGCTCCGGGCTCTACTTCTATCCGAATCGTGTCGACATCATCGGCTGATTTCATGCAGTTCGTCAGCCAGGCCCCCGCTTTTCTGATGCGAGGTTCCCCAGACCTTCTGGATCCGCAGAGCCGTTTCTGGTTGGCAGCAGAGCGAGGTGGGGACCGCCAGTTCGCCATCAAATTGTCGGAGAAGAAGTACCTCTGGAGTGAGCGAGAGACTCTTTGCTTTGTTGGCGGTCTTGAAGGCGTCGGCGCCGATATGGCTATCAGCGATTCCGGTCTCAAATATGTGGATGACGCGATCAATGGTGGGCCTCGGGTCCTTCAGTCGGCAGAGGAAAAATTGTTTTTTGCGACGGTCCACGAGCTGCAGCATTGCCGCGATGTGAGTGGTGATGACCTGCGGCGTCGTGCCATTGCTGAGTTTGGGGTAGCCGGAAAGTTATATGGCACTGCGCTTCGCGAGCTCAAGGCCGACCTCGCTGTAGCGCTCGCGCATGCGAGCAAGGATGGCTCCTTCGTCAACGCAGCGGCGTCGCTGGGGGCCTTCCGCGGGGCTTCGTTGGCGGATCCCGAGCATGCGACGGAGCACATGCTCGGGATTGTCCTTCAGCGGCTGGACGCAAGTAGCTATCGCGGCATGCACGTCGCCGAACTGTATGACGCCGTTGAGCAAATTTTCGAGACGTTGGATCCCCTTTCTAACAGGCAGCTGCGGCATGCCTTTGTGAGCGAAGTTGCCGAGAAGGCTGAGCTCTACGAGCGGATTCAGCGCCGGCCGGCGACATGGGCTGACGAGGCTATGAAGTTGTTGCCGGCACTGGTCCTTTCTGGTGAGAGCCGACCTGCCCTGGATGTCGATGGTCGGGCTTCACGCCTGGTCGATGTACTCCTGCAGAACGATCTGCGTCATCCGCACATTCTCGCTGAAGAGAAGCTGCGGTCTTCCGAGATGTACAAGGCGCTGCTCGATCTCGTTGGGGAGCACGCCACTGCTCAGCAAGTTGCCAGAATGGCTTTGGTCGACGAAATCACGGCTCACGGACGTCAGCCCGTCTTTCAGTTGCCAGGCGATCAAGGTCTGGGGGCGGAAGGGTATCTGGACATGCTGAATGCTCAATCCAGCGGGCTTACTCAGGAAATAGTTCGACAGCACGAGGCGGACTCGTTGAGGCCCTCGCCGATCTAGGTCGCAAAGGGTAGGGTGGCCATCAGATTATTTTGGGCGCGCTGAATGTTGATGTTGAGTGTTGTGATCGAAAACCCAAAGGCCAATTTGGACGCCAGACAGGGCATGTAGAGGTCGAACGTCCTTTGACGCTCGTAGGGCCCTCTCTGGGCCACAAAGTCATTTTCGAGCACTGAAGGGGCGGTCGATGGCGTAGAGGGTGGTTGTGGCCGAACAAGTTGGTAAGGAGGTCGGATGAATCGTTTACGGGTACTTAAACAGCGTGCAGCGCGGGGCAAGGCCGGCGTATGCAGAAACCCGGATGGCTGGTATGCCGCCCATGGTCGCGGCTGGGGTGACTGCCATGGGCCGGTATCGCGTCGAGAGGCGATCCAGCTGGCCGCCAGGTGGGGGATGCCGACGAAGGCAGTCAAGATCGTGGTTACGACCGATTGAGTGGGAGGGGCGATGAACCAGAACTACATCAGCGCAATGGTCCTTTGTCGCGATGGGAATGCCGGCACGTTCAAGGTTTCGATTAACGAGCAAGGCGAGTTGGTGTCCACAGCGCCAGAGTGGCAGCCGGAAAGTCCCTCCGACTCGCCGACGGAGAAGGTTGGAGTTGTGCCGACGATCGAAGGGCGTACCGGTATCGGTCATGTGATCGATGGCGACGTATGGCGAGATCTGGAAGCGAATGGGCGGCTCGATGATGTCTGGCGATTTGTGCTGGATGGCGAAAGCGTCGAGGAGGCTGTCGAATCCGCCTTGCATGGGAGCAGATGCGCTATGTAGCGGCTAAATGATGATGTTGAAGTGGGGGGATTTTCACCGTGAAAAGGCGCTCCCCATAAACTTTCACCTTTGAAGTGCCTGGGCGCTTCTGTGAGCCGCGTAGAACGCACGTCTGGCGCGGTCTCCCCATATCCGTTCACCTTTCGGGTAGGGCGCCCCATATCCATTCACCTTACTAGGGACGCTAGATGTCGAATACAAGCATTTTGAGCGATGCCGATTGGCCGCATAAGCGGGACGTCGTCTTGCTGGTCAAACCCAGTGCGCGCAAGCGGGTAGGTCTCACCCTCTTGGCCATCGCCATTTTATTTTGCGGGGGCATGGCGGTCCTCGGCGAACGTGGCCCTGTCTCGTCGTGGCTGCAGTCCATGGATCGAGAGGCTGATCGCGCTAAGTTGGAGCCGGTGATGCGAAAATTCGCTGAGCAGGGCAAGCCGGAAGCGATCATCTGGCTTGCGCAGAACTTCCCGAAAGAGAACAGGACCTCTCTCGAAGCTTTGGCGAGCCAAGGGAACGGAACGGCGCTCTTCACCCTCGCGGCGCTGCGCCTCCGTGACGGCGACGAAGGCGAATTCGAGTCATTGATGCAGCAGGCAGCAGAGGCAGGTAATGCTGACGCTCTTCGTTTCATCAAGCGCCAGGCTGAGCGCTGAGGCATCTATCCGTGGCGTGATTTTGAAACCTAGATCACGCCACGGATAGTCCACCGTAAGTTGCGAGCGAAGGGGTGTTGGTGGTGGCAGAGACATATACCTGTGGTGGCTGTGGAGCGGAATTTTCCCCCGGCGATCATGTGTGCCGGGGGTGTCACGGTCGAATCGTTTATGGCGCCCTTCCGGAAGAGGTTTCGAAAGGAGCGGGTGCTGCAGGGGCGGTCTGGGCGTCTATTGCCTTTGCAGTCCTGTTTCTGTTGCCGGTGGTAGTGTCTAGCTGTTTCGGTGTGGCTGTCCCGATTGGCCTCGGGCTTGGGTTGTGGGGATTGCTGGTTGTCTTTGCTGTCTGGGTATGGGGGTATCGGTGGGGCCGGAAGAGGGCTGTCGCTGCGCGAATTGGCATGTGCAGGACTGTTGTTGATAGGAGCCGGTCGTGATCAAGTTGGCTGCGGATAGTTCACCGGTGGCGAAATTCATTCGCCATAGGCGCTTGGTCGCCGATATGCGCCTACCTGGTGTGGTCGCGGCTGAGTTCCAGGGTTGGGTTGGCTCCTGCTCAGTTCGTTATCGTCTCAGGGGTGCTGAGCACGCGGATGTGATTTCCTCAGTAGATGAAGCCTTGCTGGTGGCTGGCATGCTGAGTGCCCCACTGGCCGGCGCTGACTCGGTGCGCGTCGAGCCTGCTACATCCGGGCAGGCTGACTTCCGCACGGCATTGGAGTGGGGAAGGGCTCGGCTTGGCGAGGTCGACCTGGCGAAATTGCTGGCTTGGTGGTCTCTCTGAGAGCAGATGGGTTGCTCTCGATCTTTTGACTTTCATTAGGCTATAGTAAGCGCTAATTTGCTGAGAAAGCTTTAGCGCATGAAGCTGTCCGACTACAAGAAGTCACCGAAAGAGTTCATTCAGGGGGTCCGTTCTGACGGGTTCCGGGTGGGCTTGTCCACGGCTTTCGCTCCTTGGATTAGCGCCTTTTTCCGTGAGAAGCATGGTGGTACCTGGTTTGGCCAGGGCCGTATGTGGGCCTTCGACCGCTCGAAAATCAATGGCGCATTCGCGGCGAGTTTGGCCGAAAACCTGCCATCCGGAATCCTCTACGATGTCGGGCAGTTTGCGCAAAAGCTTCGCATCGCCCTGGCGTCTCCCGATCCGGACCTGTTCGCGCCCTTCCTGGATGTCCAGATCTTCCCTGTTGAGGGCGGAGACTTCGTTTGCCTATCGCGGTTTGATCCTCTCCTAGTTAGCACGTTGCAGGGCCTGCAGGGCACCTTCCTGCGTAATCGAAATGCCTGGCGGGTGAAGGTTGCCCTGCCGCGATTGCTTGAGGTGCTGGAGACGCAGGCTGGAATCCGTCGAGAACACATCTTCCTCAGCGATACCGAAATCGTTCTGGAGCAGCATGCTTCGATGGGTGAGGGAGACCGACCAGGTGTTCAGGTGGGCGGTATGGTCCCTGAGCGAGTCGGCGCTGGGGATGCGGAAGGCGAGAACGCGATGTTGAGCGTGATCGCAAAACCGATGAAGGAGCTTTGGATCAACGAGGCGGATTTGGCGAAGGCTGTCCAGGCATATGGGCTGCATGGTGAGTATGCCTACCAGGAAGTGGGCGTTCGTCATCTCCTAAGGTACTCAAGCTGTCTGCTGGCCGATGATATGGGGCTCGGGAAGAGCCGCCAGGCTGTCGTCGCTGCGAGCTTGGTCACGGGGCCGGGTGCAGTGCTGGTGGTCTGCCCAGCCAGCCTGCGGATCAACTGGGAGCGGGAGATCCATATAATCCAGCCCGACGCGAAGGTTGTGATTTGCGGCGATGGCGAGGCCTGGTCGCAGGCTGACTGGCTGATCGTGAACTACGAGAGGTTGGGCGCCGTCGTTCAGGCCATGAGCGACGGCGATGTGCGCTTCCGAGTGATGCTGTGCGATGAGGCTCACTATCTCAAGGAGCCCGACTCCACCCGTACCCGAAATGCCTTCCTGCTCTCGAAGCATATCGAGCGCCGGTTCCTTCTGACTGCGACTCCGGTGCTGAACCGGGAGAGCGAGCTGCATAACCTGCTGCGGCTCTCCGGTCACCCAATCGGAGCCATTCCGCTTAGCGATTTTCTGTCGGACTTTGCCGGCTCTCCAGAGCTCAGGAAGGCATTGAGCGAGCGCGTTTCCGAATGGATGTTGCGCCGGCGTAAAGATGTACTGGCTTCGTTGAAGGGCAAACGTCACGAATTTAAGTATGTAGATCTAGCGACTGGCGAGCGTGATCAGTACCTAGCAGCGGTCTCCGACAACACGCAGACCGCCATCGTCAAAATCGGAAAGATCCGTCAGCTACTGGAGCGTCTAAAGGCTTCGTGGCTGATCGATACGATCACATCATTGGGTGACGACGACAAGTCGATCATCTTCTGCGAGTACACCGAGTCTGTGGCCTACCTGGCCGACGAGTTCGCCAAGGCCGGGATCCAGACGGTGACCTTCACCGGATCTAATTCTGGAACAAGAAAGCAAAAAGCGATCGACACCTTCATGTCGGATCCGGCGGTCAAGGTGTTCATCGGCACGACCAAAGCAGCCGGTGTAGGCCTGAACCTGGTCGCTGCCAACTACGTGTTCTTCGCGTCGCTACCGTGGACTGCTGCGGCGAAGCGACAGGCCGAAGATCGCGCCTACCGAAACGGCCAAAAAAGAGCCGTCACCGTCTTGATGCCCGTGATCTCCGGGACGATCGACGAGCAGGTCGTACTACTGCTGCAGCACAAGGAAAGCATTGAGCAGGATCTGCTCGATGACTCTGTTCAGGATCCCGGCCTCGTCGAAGAGCAGATGGCCGCCAAGCTTTTTAACGCAGCGTGAGTGGAGGGGAGTCATGTCGTTATCGTTGATGCGCTTCATGGTGAAAGCAGATGCCAAGCTGGGCTTTGTTCCCTACGACACGCTGCTCAACAAGAAGCTGGAAGTGAGCTACCGGAGTATCGAGGCGGCCTTTCGGCGCTGCGACTCACTCAACCAGGTGTCAGCTGGGGGCACGGCCCGTGCCCAACAGGCGCAACCCTCTGTCGACGGCAAGGCACCGGCGACCAGGTTGCTCAATGTATACAACCGCATTCACGAGCTCTACAGCCGGATCTGCACGTCGGTCGACGGGCTCTCGGTTTTCCGGGCTCATAGGAGCGAGTACGACGGGCTCTTGAACGAGTATGTCCAGCTCGCGGCCGCGCAGGTCGTCAACCGAGCTAATCCGTCGCCCTACTGGGGGCATGATCGCTTCACTGTCTCGGGCGAAGGGTTCTCGATGGTTTGCTCGGCGAATAGTGGTGACGTCCTGGAAGTGAGCATTCAAGGCATCGTCAAGGACGCCGCGGCGGAAACGTTGCGTTCGATCGAGCGCGTCGATATTCGCGAGCTGGCCGAGTGGTTCCACTCTGTCAGCGACCGCAATTTCGAGCTGGCTGGCCGGACGCTTGATATTCGCGCCGTCGGGTATTGGCCGCGAGGCGGTGGAGACCGGGTTTCCCCTGACGAGGACTTCCGCGAGGACGCGCTGCAGCGCCAGGTCGGGCGCCCCGCTCTTCGGATGTGAGGGTTGACCAGGTGATAACCAAGTAATAACATTGTTATTACTTGGTTAAGCCTTCGGAGGCTGTCGTGGTCGGAAAGTCAGTTCAAGCGACCATGCTTGTACCCCGCTCGAACGGGCGCGGGCTCATCTTCAGTGAAGTTCGCGTGGTTCGCGCATTCGACTACCCGATAGCAGGGCGGTCGTTCCGTTTCGCCATTCATCCCCCTGTTGCGCCTCTGGAGCACGTCGCCTACGTCATTTCCGAGTTCAAGACAGGTCGGCAGTGCGGCCTGCTGCACATGAAAGCGAAGCGCCGCTTGATCTCCGCTGCTGAGCGACATCTCGCGGAGGTTGTTCGCGTTCAGGGTGAAACCGAGCTCGTGCGGTTGATCGAGCAGACCCAGGCCGAGGGCACGTTGAATGACTACTGAGCAGCCCGCTGCAGGCGCTGCCTGGCAGCTGGGCAACCAGGCGTTTCGTGACGGAAAGAATCTGGACGATAACCCGTATCCGGCTGGAACAAAGTTGGCGGAAGAGTGGCAGGCCGGCTTTAACCGTGCCTGTGAAGATGAGCTGAGGGGGTGCCCATGATTGCTGAGTGTATCGGTTGCGGGTGCACTGATATGTGCGCCTGCGTTTCAGAGGATGGGCCCTGTTACTGGCTGCGGGTGGATTACAGCCGTGGCGAGGGCGTCTGCAGTTGTTGCTCCGAGCGGGTGGCCGAATGGGACGCCGAGATCGGACGCAAATCGATCGACGACCAGTTCATTGAGCTGATGGACGCTCTCGATGGGTACGATAGCCCGGAAGCGATCAGTCAACGGCTTGCTGAGCTCCAAGGCCCGATCAGGGAACTCGCGGCGGCTTGCCGGCAGACGGTGCTATTCAACCGAGCTCAAGTCGAGTTCCAGTCGACCAAAACCGACATCGAGCTGCGGCCGATGGAGGGAGGTAGCCTCTTCGCCGTTTGGTATCTGCTGATGGATCGCATTGCACGGTCTCCGACCAAGTTCCACATGCGGAGCTCGGTGAGGATCCTGCTTCCACTTGTCGCGGATTTTCTGCCGGAGGACCCGAATGCCTGATTGTGAGCGAGTGCTTCGAGATCTGGAGCTTGACCTTGCGGAAACGGTTGAGCGCCGAGCGTTCATTCGCGGGCGGCATGCCGGCGAAGACCGAGCGAGGTGGCAGGTCCTGATCTGCGTTGTTGTTGGCGTGATCCTGTATGTCGGATGGCGTATTCTTTCGAGCTAATGAGGAGTTCCTGAACAATGGAAAGACAGCTCAATGTGCCTCCGCACTCGATTGAGGCCGAACAAGGCGTCCTTGGTGGTCTGCTGCTGGATAACAAGGCCTGGGATCTGGTCGCGGATAAAGTCCACCCGGAGGATTTTTACCGGAACGATCATCGCCAGATCTTCGAAGCGATTTTGGAGTTGGCGGACCGTAGCGAACCGTTCGACATCGTGACGGTGTGTGAGGTGTTGGAAGGGCGGTCTGGCTGGGGAGGCCTGGCCTACGTGGCCGAGCTCGCCAAAAATACTCCCTCGGTCGCGAACATCGTTCACTACGCCAAGATCGTTTCTGAGCGAGCCCATCTGCGCCGCTTGATCTCCATCGGCTTCGAGATGAGCCGGCAGGCCTACGAGCCTGGGGCCGACGTAGCCTTGGTTCATGAAGAAGCGGAGCGCGCCCTGTTCGGTCTCAGCCAGGATGAACGCGACCAGGACTTTGCCGACATGGGCGAAGTCCTGAGCGCCGTCATCGACGAGATCGATAGCAACTTCAACTCCGAAACGGAGGTGACGGGTGTTCCTACTGGCCTGCCCGATCTGGATGCAATGACTGGCGGCCTGCAGCCTGCAGATCTGATCATCGTCGCGGCGCGTCCCTCGATGGGCAAGACGTCCCTGGTGATGAACTGGGCCAAGCCGATCCTTGACGCTTCTCCCGGGAAGTCGATCCAGATCTACAGCATGGAAATGCCGGCAAGGGCGTTGCAGTTCCGATTCCTCGCCCAGCTGGGGCGTATCGACCTGAAGGCGCTGCTGCGGGGCAAGCTTCAGGATGAAGACTGGCCGAAGCTGACGGCAGCCGTTGGTGTCTTTCAGGGTATGCAGGACCGTTTGGCGATCGACGATTCCGCGAACCTTACGCCGACATCGCTACGAGCGAAGGCTCGGCGTGGTGCCCGTAAGTACGGTCCGCCGGCGGCAATCATGGTTGATTACCTGCAGCTGATGCGCTGCCCAGGCTACGAGGGGAACCGCACTCAGGAGGTCGCGGAGATCTCCCGGGCATTGAAGGGGTTGGCCAAAGAGTTCAATTGCCCCGTCATCGCGCTATCGCAGTTGTCCCGCCAGTGTGAGCAGCGGCCCAACAAGCGCCCTGTGAACGCAGACTTGCGGGAGTCCGGCGCGATCGAGCAGGACGCGGACATCATCATGTTCGTCTATCGAGACGAGGTCTACAACCCGGACACTGAGTACAAGGGGGTTGCCGAGTTGATCCTCGGCAAGCACCGGAACGGTGAAACCGGTACCGTGCGGACCGCGTTTATTGGCAAGGAAACTCGTTTTGTGCCGCTCTCGGCCGAGCAATTTCGGAACTTCGATTGATGAGCTGCTGGGAACAGAGTTGCCGCGTGCAGAAAGTGATGCAGCGGGATCGCCTGGGGTGCGGGGTGGCCTGTGCAGCGATGGTTTCCGGCAAACCATACGGTGTCGTGCGACAGCTGTTCGTCGACAATGGCATAGGTGCTCGCAAGAAGCGGCCCCTCGCCACCAATTTCTCAGAGATGCAGTACGCTCTGGCGCTCCTCGGGATCGAGTCTGAGCTGAAGCGCTGGAGCACCTGGGATGCAGTGGAAGGCCTTGGCATCGTGGCTGTAAACAACGGCCAGGGCACTGCCAGCCGGAACTGGCATTGGGTCGTGGCTGAGCGACACACGAGTTTCGGTGTTGTCCTCCATGATCCGGATTTCGATCTGCCGAGCTTCAGTTCGGCGCCGCCTGGCGTGCATTGCCATCCCTTCTCTGAATACCAGGCCCGCAAGAGCTGGATTCGGATTGTGCCACGAGGGAGCCATGGGTAGCAGGTGGCCGCGGCTCGCGGCAGCATTCGACTATGCGGCTTACAGCGTGGCCTCTGCGGAAGAAGCTCATGCCCATTACGGAGATCCAGAGCCAACACCTACAGAGCGCTGGACGTACTGGTGGCGAGGGTTCTTTGCCGGCCTCGCAAGTGACAGTAATATCCTTCCGCTCTCGGAGCGGTTTTCGCGGCTCCGACCACTTTTTTTACTTCGCAGGATCGAGCAGGAAACAAAAAATGAGCGATGAAAAAATCCCGGATCGCATCAAGGCGAAGCTGACCATTGAGCTGGATTTCGCAAAAGAAGATCAACCGCTTATTGGAGAAGTCCTGCAGGGCATCCTCGATAACCTCGGGCTCTCCAGTGAGGGTAGTGGCTCCCGCACTGCGCAGAGCCACTATAGCTACAAGTTGGAATCCAACCTCCCGAAAGTGCCCATGACGATGGAGCGTCTGTTCGATCTGATGGACCAGGCGCGTGAGCCCGGGGAGCCGACCGCTGCAGAGCAGATCGCCGATTCCATGCACCCGAACTACGACGAGGCCGTGGATTGGTGGGAGAGCCTCGCCGAAGGGCAGAAGCAGTGGTTTATCAAGAAACACTCAGACGTGAAACTGGTGACCAAGGCCTGGGAAGTGCACAAGGAAATGGATTTTGCCGATCGAGTGTTCTTTCAGACCTTGAAGTGAGTGGACCTATCCACCCTGGTTGGTGGTTGCCAGCCCACAGGCACCAGGTGCTACTGGTGCCAATCTTCAATCAGCTCGAAATAGTCCGCTGACACTTCGCCGACGTTGCCGGCGATAACCGCGCCGTCTGGCAGAACGAGACGAGCCCGCTTCACATCCCCGCGGCTGAGCATCGCGAATCCCAAGGCGGTATCAAGCAGCACTGCGACTGTTTCGCCGGCGGCGACGCGGCTGATCACGACGTCGGCGGCCGGGCGATTCGCCTGGCCGCCATCGCCGTACACCACTGTCAGGTCGACCGGACCTCGATGCGAAAGTGCGTCACTCATACTTGATCGTTCCCACTCATAGAAGTAGCCATGATCAACCAGCCTCTCGATTACGATTGGACCGGGGGCATCACCCCATTCGGCAGACCGTATCCAATCCAGAAATTCTTTATCACTTTGACCTGATTGCGAGTGCAGGGCACTGAGCTCGCCCTCGAAATCGATCTGGGACCAGGGGCCGCCGTCGGGGTCGAAGTCGTCTACGACGGTCACCTGATCGCGCAGAACACGTTCCATATGGTTGCTGTGCAGCCTGAAAGTGGAGGATGTACGCCAGTCAGGGGCGAGAAGCAGAGCTCTGTCGATGCGGGTGGTGATCGAGTGGTAATCAGGACCACCCACGCTGGCCTCGGATACGAACTCCCAGTAGAGCGGGCCAAGCGCTGGGTGAACTGCCATGATGACAACACCAGTGCGTTGCCGAAGCGTGGGTTCGCTGCTCATTGGTCTTTCCCAACAACCGCCTGCAGGCGCTGCAGGGCTTCATCTATGGTTGTCTGGGGTGCCTTCCCGAGCAGCTTCGCACCTCTTGCAGCAAGATCCACCGGCCGCACCAGGTTGACCAAGGCTGCCCCGCTCGCCGGCGTGCGCCCCGGAAGGACGATCGCGACGGCAAAGCCGGCGTAGCGGCTGCTGTCGTGCTCGGTGATAGGAACGGCTAGGGCGAGCCCCAGGGCGTTGTACGCTGCTGGGGAAAGCACGAGCGCTTTACAGGCCACCTGCGTTGAAGCGCTACCCATGTCCAGGGAGACGATGTCACCGCGGTCGAATTGATGCTGCGGGCGCTTGCTCATGCTTCGTTTCCTACCGGCGCGGATGTTCTCCAACAGTGGATGTCCGGCGGCTCCGGGGCCTCCAGGTCACACTGGGCGACTAGCGTGCTGAGGTCGTATTCGGTAGCGACCTTGGACACCACCAGGGTCTGATCTTTGAAGGAGACGTCTACAGGGTCGCCAAGGCTTACGCCGAGTTCGGCCAGCAACGGCTTGGGTATCGTGATGCCCTGAGAATTCCCAATCGCACGGATAGTCGTTTTCAACGTTCTGTAGCCTCTTGCGAAAGGCGGTTGCGCTGCGCCTGGAGCGCTTTGAATCGCTCGGAGACAGGTGGGCGTTTTGCCATTTGCTTGCGGACGAGCTCCGCAAGCGTCGACGCCTGTGCATCCACCCCGTCACCAGATATTGCTGTCGGCTCGTGGCCAGGTACTGGGAATTGCACCCAGATCCTCGGTGGGATTGATCGTAGGGTCAGGTTGAGATGGCCTTGAACCACTCCCCCCTGGAAGTTGAAGGAGATCTGCGCATGTTCCGGTGTGAGCTCGGAGACGAATGCTTCGAGCTGGTCTCCACGCTCTATCGGCGAGGCGCTGATCAAACTGCAGACTCGATCTGCAGCTGCTCGTAGGCTGAGTGCTTGAGGGTGGTTTACGGCAGTGTTCGGAGTGATATCCGGCATATTGGTTCTCCCTGCGCAAGGTGCTAACAATGTTATTACCCTGCGCAGGGGAAATCAAACTACCAGCTACGCTTTATGCCCCTGCGAGGTAAGGTAGCGGCCCGAACGGGATGTCGTCGTCGAAGTCTGGCGGAGTACCTTGTTGCGACGGCGGTGGGGTCTGCGGTCGCGGCCGCTGAGCGGGCTCTTCGCCTTGGCCTTGAGGGCGACCGCCGAGCAGCTGAAGTCGGCCATTCACCTGGTCGACGACGATCTCGGTGGTGTAGCGTTTCACTCCGTCTTTTTCCCACTCGCGGGTGCGGAGAGTGCCTTCGACGTAGCACTGGCTCCCTTTTCGCAGATACTCACCCGCGATTTCGGCGATCTTGCCGAAGAACACTACGCGGTGCCACTCGGTACGCTCCTGCTGCTGGCCGGTCTGCTTATCTTTCCAGCTTTCGCTGGTGGCCAGGGTTATGTTCGTTACGGCGTTGCCGTTCGGGGTGTAGCGGACTTCCGGGTCGCCGCCGGCGTTGCCGACGAGAATCACTTTGTTGACGCCTCGTGCCATGGTGTTGCTCCTATCGGATGAGTGAAGCTCAGGTGGAGGAAGATTCGGCCTCAGCGTGCTCGCCGGATGCCTTGTAAAGGAGACGTTCGGTCTCCTGATTCATCTGCTTGAGCGCGATGCGGATGATCATCTCGGCGTCCAGCAGGTGTTTGTTGCTCTGTGGGTCAGCGCCTGCTGCCACCAGGCGCTCATGGTCGCGTCGGTAGGCTTGCGCGATCTGGCGGAATATCGCGCCTGCTACCTGCAGGCCGGGAGCGAGCAGGTCAGGCGCAGAAATCGGGGGTAAAGCGATTACCCTGCCGTCCTGGGGAAGTAGAGAGGCGGAGCTGATCAGCGCACCCTGCAGGGGTTTGTCGTTCTCGAAGGCTTCCCCGATGGAGTCCAAGAAGGCTCGGGCCTCGGCCGGATCCTCGGGCAATCGGAAAATGACATTGACGAAGCTGCTCATTTGTTACCTCACAGTTCGCAGGGGACGGAGCGCGTGGTCGATCGGGGCGTTGCTTGTTCGTTTCGAGGCGGTTTGGAGAACCGGCGTAGGCGGTCGGAGCGGATCTCTTCGGTGAGCTCGTTGACGCGCTGCTTCAGGCGCTGGTTCTCGGTGAAGGCGATCTGCAGATTCCGGTTGGCCGTTTCGGGATTGCCGGCGCGATGAAGAACCTTCACCAGGAGGAATTGCTCGCGGTCACGATCGGCCTCGTGACGCCACACGGCGGTTTGCTCTCGCAGCTCGTCGTAGCCGCACCGGTAATAGGCGGCTACGCCCGCGAGGGCTTTGACGTGGCCACGTCGGTTCACTTCCAGGAGGCCCCACCCTTGAGGGAGTTCGTCCGCCTGGATCACACCGGCCGGGGCCAAGAAGTATCTCCAGTTGCCGACGCCTCCCGACACCCGATGAGACTTCCGACGATCCGCGAGAAAGTCAGAGCGGCTGACCTTGCATTCGATGACGATGGATCCGTCTTCGAATCCCGCGGCGCGGAAGCCGATTGCGTCGGGAATTTCCCCGGTCCAGCCCGTGCGGCACTCACTGACAGCAACATGGCAGCCTGGACCACCGGCGCTGTTTGGCCGTTGAAGCCATTTCACCGCGATGTCGCACAGATCGCGGTGGGTGAAGTCGGGCTGATTGGAGGGCTTCATGCGGCCTTCTGCATTGCCGAGCGCATCTGGCTCATGGTTTGGCGGTGCTGCCGCAGGGCGGACTTGTAGCTGGCTTTGGCATCTTTCTGGGTGCGACACCACTCTCCCTTCACTTCCGAGTGCTGTTCGCTATGCCGACAGCGGTACATGCGGTACTCAAATTTCCCTCCGCTTTCGCGCCATTCGACTTTTGGCTTCATCCCGCCAAGCAACCAATCGCCGAAACTTTCGCAGCAGTCCCAGTCGAGGTATTCCGCGAACTTGGTCTTTTTCGGCGGCAGCGGCAAATGCTGCAAGGCATATCGCTTGCCTTCCTCGCTGACGTGGAACACCACGTCGGTGGGGTCGCAGAATGCCGGTGTCCGGCCGACAACCATCAACTCCACTTTGACCAGCGCCTCCAGATCCGGCATCGCGTAATGCCCTGGTCCGGCCAAGTAATGGTTCCGATGCGACTCGCGTTGGTCGGGGCGAAGGCCAAGCGTGTGATGCAGCAGACGAAGCTGCTGCTCAGGAATCGATACCTGGGTCATGCCGCAACCTCTTCCTTTAGTGGAAGGTACGTTGTTACGTTCGAGAGGACTGCCTGCAGCAGGCGGGCATTCTCTGCGGTGAACTGGCGATGCTCTTCCTGGGATACCTCTCGGAAACCGTTCTCCAGGGCCTCTCGCGCAGGGCCTCGCCCTGCAGCCGCGAGTGCCTTGCGCGAGGTGTCGTTGACGAAGTAGCGAATACGGCCGTTGGCATGGTTACTGGACATTGAAATCTCCTTGGGCAACGGACAGCGCTGCGAGGCTGTTGCGTACCCAGATTGGGGTTTTGCCGATTGAGTAGGTCTGCCCGCTCCAGACCAGGAGTAGGGTGGTACCGAACGCCTCGCCGATCGCTTCGGCTGCATCCGGGGGCACCGCGTTGCCGATCCGCTCCCTCCAGTCACCATCGGAGAGCCCGTCGAGTTCCAGATACTCTTCCGGCTCGATCAGGCTTTGGAGCGCACAGAGTTCGAGCGTGGTGAAGGGACGATGCCAGGTGTTGTCAGGGGCGATGATCCGAGCCACAACGCGCTCGTTATCTGCAGGGATCCTTGGGTCAGCTACCGACCAGGATCCGTTGTCATGGCCTGCTGCTGCGGATACCGCGCCTGCAGGCGAGTCCCAAGGGACCACGCCGTAGTGACCGGCAGTCAGGTAGTTGTCGCCTTTCTTGCGGTCCAGGCCCGGGCGCGGGTCAGCGACCGCGAGAGCACCTGACGCAACCTGCTGGGCACCGATGACGCAACCAGAAGTTTCGTCCCAGCGTGTAACGCCGAGCTTTCGGCTGCTCGCACCAGGATGCCAGTTGGTATAGCGAGGATCCGCAATGGAGAGTTGGCCACCTTGCACGCCCTTGCCGCCGGCAATGACTGTGGACGAGGGTTTCTCCCATTCCAGGACTGCCAGGTTGTTACTGTGGCGATTCCAACCTGGACGAGGATCCGCCACTGCCTGGCCGCCTGAGCTTGGACCATGCCCGCTGGTAACGGTACCGGACGCTTGATCGAAGCGGACGACGCGGAAGACGTTCTTGTGAGTGCTGCTGTCTGCAGACAGGCGCGGGTCAGCCACGCTGAAGGTGCCCTGGCCAGGCGAGCGCTGGCTGGTCACCGTGCCGCTAGTGTCTCCCCAGTGCATGACGCCATACTGCGCATACTCGGCTTTGCTTTCCGGTCGCGGATCCGCGACAGCGAAGGCGCCAGTCATCGGCCGGGAATTACCCGTGACGGTGCCGGAATGATCTGCCCATTCGTGAACGCCCAGAATGCCGTTGTGCATGGCGTCGAAGCGGCGTGGGTCCGCAACACTGAATCGCCCCGTGGTGGCTTCGGCACGCCCGGTAACGGTCCCGGCGTGGGAATCCCAGCGGTGAACACCAAGGGCACCATCGCGCCAGGTCTGCTCGGGTACGATTAAGTAGTCGGTCAGCACGCCGTCTTCGACATTCAGCCTGTTCAGCGATCGCCAGTCCTTGCCCGCTTCAACGAAGGCCAGCCTCAACCAAGTCTTGAAAAACAGGTTCGGTACGCGGTGCATTGGACCGCCGTCGAAATGGCCGGGGAGAGGCATACGGCCCAGGATATCGCCTACCGAACGAAGCGACTTTTTCACAGGTTCATAGATGAAGTCCGGCACCTTGTTGATGTTGCGGCCGACGAGCAGGAATCGTTTACGGGATTGAGCGAGGCCACCGAGCTCGCCGCAATCGTGCGTCGTCTCGGCAGTGGCGTACCCGTAGCGGCGCAGCAGTTGAACGATCTGATCGAGGAGGCGGCGGCCACGATTCTGGATGCGAGGCACGTTCTCGAAAACGATCAGCTCCGGGAGGTCATCCTGGAAGGCCTCCAGCATCAGCCATACGCCACGTAGGGTTAGACGGTTCAATGCCTGGTACTTGGCGGTCTTGCTGCGGTTTTCCGACAGCAGTCCGCTGAACCCTTTGCAGGGGGCCGAGAGGAAGACGATATGGGGGTATTCGCCGCCGGCCGCATGACGGATATCTGCCGCAGTGGCTTCGCGCCACTCCCGCGGCGGCTCTTTGCCGTGGAAGTCCTTGAACTGATCACGATCGAAGAGATCGAGGACGGTTCCGCGAGATCCGCTGAGGCGTTCAAAATCCCGGATTGCTGCCGCGTTGACGTCGATGCCACCGATGCAGCGGAACTTGCCTTGGAGGTTCCCTACGCGAGGGTTGGCTTTGTTGAAACCTTTAGCTCCACCGCCCAGCCCGCAGAACAGGTGGAAATGGCGAATCTCGCGGGTAAGGATCTTGGGGTGAATATAGGCAGTCATATCGCTCAGATCCCCTGCGGCTGTTCTTCGCCGCCCAGGGCATCCAGCAGCTCCGGAACGAATTCGCTCAGGGTGAGCATCATCAGAACGAAGCTGGCATCGAGTTGGGATAGAGCATCGTCGCCTCCATCGCGCTCGGCCTGTTCCTGCAGCAGATCTTCGAAGCGGAGACCGCGGACGGTGAGTTTTTCGTCCAGGGTGAAACTGAGTTTGTCGTTCCAGGCCAACGACAGCCGCGTGACGAGCTTGCCTGCGGAAAGGTGGTTCTGGATCTCGTCGCTGGTCAGGTCCTGACGTTTGCAGCGAACGGTGCCGCCTTCCTCGTGGGTGTCGCTTAGCTCGCAGTTGTCCAGGACGAAGAATCCTTCGCTGGCCTGCTGGTTCTTCAGCCAATCGGTCAAAGTGGCACTGGGGGCCACCTTCACCGCTATCGGTCGTACCGGCAGAGAGCCCACAGCTTCGCGAAGTGTCGAGAGGAGATCTTCGGCCTTTTTGGCGCTCGACTCGTTCACGATGATCAGTCCCAAAGCTGGAGCGATCGCGGCGTAGGTAGTTGCTTTGCGGATGAAGGCCCGAGGGAGGAACGCCTGGACGATGTCGTCTTTGAGTTGGTCGCGCTCTTTCTTGTAGACCTTGCGGCTTTGCTCGGTCTCGATCTCTTCCACTTTCTCCGTCAATGCGTCACGGACGACGCTGCCGGGAAGGATGCGTTCCTCTTTCCGAGCCGCCACTAGGTAGAAGCCGCTGCTTTCGTGCACGAGCGGAGCATCTTCACCTTTGCCCAGCGGAGGAATGAAGCCGTAGGTAGTGAGTTCTTGGCTGCCGCAGGCGCGAGCTGGCTTCGACTTCAACGCATGGGCGAGCGATTCGCCATCGATTCCAAGATCTTTCGCGAGGTCTTGCGTCAGGCGGTAAAGCAACAGGTTAGAGAAGAACATGACAGCTCCTAGAACGTTGTGCGGATGGCTTGCTGAGTCCGACTGGTTTTTGCAGCCCAAGCCATGTACGGGTGACGAAATTCGCGATTGAAGATCGCAGCAGCTGCCTTGTCGGTGTCCAGGTCCCGGCGGGAAGAAATCGAGCATTTGGCACGGATCAGGTCAGCGGGATCCCGATCACCGCTGGCCAGACCAAATGGCGAGCTTTCCGAGCGGAAAGCAGATTCTTCGTTCAAGAACTGGATAAACCCCCTGTCCTTCGACCAGAGCCCGGCGAGCTGCGAAAGCTTCATGCGTGATCTCCTTTTGACTTTCGTTGTGCTATAATCGCAGACAATACGCAAAAATAACAACGATGCAAGGAAATTTAGAAAATCGGCTGATTTCTACCGAAGCAGGGATTTCCTGCTCCGATCACCGGTAACGCTTCAACGTGAGCCAATCACCTGGCCATGCCTTGACTATCGTTAGACTATCCGCGCCTGATTTGAGCGAATGGGCGGGCATCTGTCAACTTTCGTTGTATTATAACTGCTAGACATGGTGTAAATAACATATTTACACCATGTCTAGGGCGGCCTGAGGCCGTTTCAGCGGTCATTGGCGAGGTATCGCGCAGGCAGCTTTCAGTGATGAGGGAGAGAAGTAGAGTGGCGGTTTGGTGGAAAAATGGTTTTAATGCGTATTGTCATAGTGCGCGGAGGTTTTGACGTGGGTGAAGACAACTTGAAGATTTCCTGCGTCCTCGTAGGCGATGCGGCTCTCGATTTCGAGAAATGCCAGGTAACGCTGAAAATTCCTGCGCGAGCGCCGGGTAAGCAGCGGCAGCAGTCACTGGCGATATCTGCAGCAATGCTCGTGCTGGATGCCACAATTCAGCGCTACCAAGCCGAAAAGGGCGAGAGGTACCCTGCAATAGATCAACTTCTAGAGTATGCTGGCTGTAGGCCAGCAGACATCAACAAGCTGCTTGGAATCACGGAAAGCGCGACTTCCTGAGTGTTGGCCGCGGCTGTGAGGCGTTTTCCGTTGGAACTGAGCCAGGACGAACAAAGGAGCGGAGGATGAGCAAGGCTGTGCTTGTTGGGCTTGTCGCCGAGAAACACGGGTTAACCAAGGCAGAAGCATCGGAAATCGTGAATACCGTGCTTTCTGGTATACAGAGTGCGCTGGTCAGTCAAGGGAGTATTTCCCTGGTCGGTTTCGGCGTGTTCAGCGTTGTCGACCGTGCTGCGCGAAACGGACGCAACCCGAATACTGGTGAGCCTGTGACTGTGGCAGCCAGGAAGGCGGTGAGATTCACCCCGGGGGAACCGCTGAAGCGTGCAGTGAACGCTCAGTAATAGATGTAGAGCCAGGCCCTTCGGGGCCTTGTTTCAGGCGTGGTTTCTGTATTGCACAATACAGAGACTTGAATGTTTTTTCTGTATTGCACATTACAGACTTGCAAGCAGCGGGGGTGCTGGTGAGCCACAGACGGCCGACCGAGGAAGCCTATGCAGAGCTGCAGGCTGCCTACGATTTCTACAATGACCATTTGTTCGCGAGCCAGGAGCGGCTGCCGGCGTGCTTGATCACATATCAGCGCGAAAAGCGGACCATGGGGTATTTCTCTCAGGCCCGTTTCATTCGCCGCGATGGGATCAAGGCGGATGAGATTGCGATGAATCCCGACTACTTCGCAGTGATTCCCCTGGTCGAGATCCTACAGACGCTAGTGCATGAAATGGTGCACCTCTGGCAATACCATTTTGGAAAGCCAAGTCGAGCCTGCTACCACAACACAGAGTGGGCCAACAAAATGGAGGCTCTGGGCTTGATGCCCTCCGACACGGGCAAGCCTGGCGGCAAGAGGGTAGGGCAGTCGATGAACGACTACGTCATACCTGGCGGTCGGTTCGATGTCGCAACCCGGGAGTTGCTGAAAAGAGGGTTCGCCATCTCGTGGATGGACCGATTCCCGGTCGACGTGAGGGGACCATCGCGTCCGATGTCGCTTATGCCAGCATCGCTGATGCCTCCGGCAAGTCAGGACTACCAGGGGGACGATGATTTGGACGCCGGCGTAGACGAAATAGCTGACGAGCTGGATCCGGCTATCGCCCTGGCCTATCAGGCCCCAGCAGCAGTGGCGAGTCTCGATGTGTCAGTGAGGCAACCAGGTGACAGGAGCAACAGGCTGAAATATTCCTGCCCAGGCTGCCGGCTAAACATGTGGGGCAAGCCAGGGTTGAAAGTTATTTGTGAGGAATGCGAGGAGCGCTTGGTTGTCCTGGAGCTGTCTGCAGACTCTACCCAGGAAGCTCTTGCTGCTGATTGAACCTCAGTTCAAACTGTTGGCCCCATGGCGATGTTCAAAAGACTGGAGAAGACTATGCAGTATGGAGCGACTCATGAGTTCACCCTGGAAACCGCATCGGGCGTTTTCCATCAGGCCGGCATTCAGATCATGGGGCCGGACACCTGGTGTCCGCTACTGGCCGAGAAGGCGAAACCGACCGTTGAGAACACTGCAGTGTTCTATACCCGTCTTGCAGGTCCTGAGGGCGGACCGACCGAGCAACTGCGCGAATTGCTAGAGCGTTCGTTGGCGTTGATCTCTTCTGGCGGAGCTGACCCGGTGATTCGTGTCCACCTGCACCGCGGCGAATACCAAGCGCTGGATGCTGCTGCTTTCCAGGCGGTGGTCGGTACTGGCGTTGCCGTTGTCGAGCTCAATGATTGACTCAGGCGGAAGGGGCTCTTATGGCTGACAGAATGACTCCCGAGCAGTTCAAGAGTGTTGCCGCTGACCGAAAACTGACCCAGTAGAGACTGTTCTGCCGACTGAAAACTGACCCAGGTGCTCAACTGCTTCTGCTCAATTTTTGAGCAGGAGAACACAGGGTGATCAGTATGGAAATGATGGGCAAAATCCGCCGGATGTATTTCCGCGACAAGCTGTCGCTGCATGAGATAGCCAAGCGCACCGGGTTGGCGCGCAACACGATTCGCAAGTGGGTCAGAGCACCTGAGGCCAAGCCGCCGGTCTACCAACGCCGCGCGATCTTCAACAAACTCAGCCCTTTTCACGCCACGCTGGAGCAGGCGCTAAAAGCCGATTCGCTGCGGCCCAAGCAACAGCGGCGCAGTGCCAAGGCGCTGTTGGCGCAAATCAAAGCCGAAGGTTATGACGGTGGCTACAGCCAGCTCACCGCGTTTATCCGTGCCTGGCGAGGGGGACAGGGCAAGGCGTCGCAGGCCTTTGTGCCGCTGACCTTTGCTCTTGGCGAGGCGTTTCAGTTTGACTGGAGCGAGGAAGGCTTGCTGGTCGGCGGCATTTACCGGCGTATGCAGGTGGCACATCTGAAGCTGTGTGCCAGCCGTGCGTTCTGGCTTGTGGCGTATCCGAGCCAGGGCCATGAGATGTTATTTGACGCCCATACACGCTCGTTCGGCTCCTTGGGCGGCGTGCCGCGCCGGGGCATCTACGACAACATGAAGACGGCCGTCGACAAGGTCAATAAGGGCAAAGGCCGGACGGTGAATGCGCGCTTTGCGGTGATGTGCGCGCATTACCTGTTCGATCCGGACTTCTGCAACGTCGCCGCTGGTTGGGAAAAGGGCATCGTTGAAAAGAACGTGCAAGACAGCCGTAGGCGCATCTGGCTAGACGCCCAGGACTGTCATTTTCACTCCTTCGAGGAACTCAATGCCTGGCTGGGCCAGCGCTGCCGCGCGCTTTGGAACGAGCTGACGCACCCTCAATACAGCGGGCTGAGTGTGGCCGAAGTGCTGGAGTTGGAGCGCGCTGAACTGATGCCTGTGCCAGCGCCATTCGACGGTTACGTCGAGCGGCCTGCGCGGGTCTCCAGCACCTGCCTGGTCAGCGTCGGGCGCAACCGCTACTCGGTGCCATGTGAGTACGCGGGTAAGTGGGTCAGCAGCCGTTTGTATCCGACGCGAATCGAGGTGGTGGCCGATGATGCGCTGATTGCCAGCCATGTCCGCTTGCTGGATCGCGACCAGGTCAGCTATGACTGGCAGCACTACCTCCCGCTGATCGAACGCAAGCCCGGTGCGCTGCGCAACGGAGCGCCCTTTGCTGATCTGCCAGCGCCGCTGCGTCAGCTTAAGCACGGTCTGGGGCGTCATGCCGGCGGTGACCGGATCATGGCGCAAGTCCTGGCTGCCGTACCGGTCGCCGGACTCGATGCCGTGCTGGTAGCCGTTGAGCTGGCACTGGAGAGCGGCAGCCTGAGCGCCGAACACATCCTCAATGTCGTGGCACGGCTGACAGCATCCGAACCACCACCCAGCGTCGAAACCCACTTGTCGCTCAAGGAAGCCCCCGTCGCTAACACGGCGCGCTACGACCGCCTGCGTGGCCAGGCCGAGGAGGTCGGTCATGCGTGATTTGATGGCGGAACTCAAGGAGCTGCGCCTGCACGGCATGGCCACGGCCTGGGCGGAGTTAACTGCACAGGGTGAGTCGAACACAGCCTCGTCCAAGTGGCTGCTCGAACACCTGCTGAAACAAGAGCACACAGATCGCGCCATGCGCTCGGTGAGCCACCAGATGAACATGGCCAAGCTGCCGATGCACCGCGATCTGGCCGGCTTCGACTTCAGCGCCTCCAGCGCCGACGCTCGCTTGATCAGCGAGCTGGCCAATCTGAGCTTTACCGACACCGCGCAGAACGTGGTGCTGATCGGTGGGCCAGGTACCGGTAAAACCCACCTAGCCACCGCGCTGGCCGTGTCCGGCATCACCCGGCACGGTAAGCGCGTGCGCTTCTACTCCACGGTCGATCTGGTCAATCTGCTGGAGCGCGAAAAACACGACGGCAAAGCCGGGCGGATCGCCCAGGCACTGCTGCGCATGGATCTGGTCATCCTCGACGAACTGGGTTATCTGCCGTTCAGCCAGGCTGGCGGTGCGTTGCTGTTTCACCTGCTGTCCAAGCTGTACGAACACACCAGCGTGGTGATCACCACCAACCTGAGCTTCGCCGAATGGTCGAGCGTGTTCGGCGACGCCAAGATGACCACCGCCCTGCTGGATCGGCTGACCCACCACTGCCACATCGTCGAAACCGGTAACGAGTCCTATCGCCTGCAACACAGTAGCTTGGCGGCCCAGGCCAAGATCAAATCACGGGAGCGAAAGCGTAAGGGCGGCCAAGAACCGGAGGACGATGAGCCGTTCTGATTTCATGGCGACGACGGCCTGCTACATGGCTGCGTGTGGCAGGTCTTAAACAACTGAACTGGGCTAGCGAAGGAGTGGGGGCAACAGCAGCTGCGCTGGTAGACTTATCCACAGTTGCTGGTAACAAAATCAGCAATCCGCCCTGGGTCAAATTTCAATCGGCAGGGTGGGTCAATTTTCCATCAGCGCCAACAGCGCTGCGGCACCTCACATCCTTAATGCTTCAAAATTACTCATCAGCGTAAGGCTTGGGTAGGTTCCTCCTTTTGGTAAGCTATTCTTACCTAATGCTTAAGGAAACTTAAGCTATACTGTTGTGGAACTACGTGCCACATTAACTCATCATCTCCTTGATTCTGAAATTCATGAGGCCACATGAGCAAGGTATGGCGTTCGCTCAGGCAACAAGCTGAGCAGTTTGCGGGCTGGAACCCCGTTATGCGATGGAATGTGGAGTACCGCGTTCTCGAACATGACTGCTTCGAGGCAGCTCTGGGCGCCAATCTCGGGTTCAGCTTGAGGCACCTGGGCGGAGACAAGCTGCAGGCCTGGCTGACGGCGCTGCTCCGCTCTGAGCCGGCAATCGCTGTGCAGTCTGCAGCTGATCTCGAGCGTTTCGTAAAAGATGATCCGTCCTGTGTCGATCACTATGTCGCGCTGTCCTCCTGTGCAGGCTTCCAGGCTCTGCAGCTCTATCGCATCAGTCATATGCTCTGGCTCAATCTCGAACACCACAACGCCATGATGTTGAAGAACTGGGCTGCTCAGGTGTGGGGAATCGATATTCATCCTGGCGCGGAGATCGGCAAAGGTGTAGTTGTCCGCCATGGCCAAGGCTTGGTGATTGATGACGGTGTGGTGATCGAAGACGATGTCACGCTTTGGAATGCGGTTAGCGTCCTTCGCAGCCCTGTAGGGGCATGCAAAAGCCCGGTGTTGAAGCGGGGCGTCACTGTTCACGCTCAGTCAGTGTTGTGTGGAGGCGTGATCGTCAAGAAGGGCGTCACGTTGCCGGAGTGCACCCTGTTCACTGAATCTGTTGCTGATGTCGTGAACTAGGTTGATTACGGTAGAAAGTAGCTCTCCAGGCACTTCAGGAGGTTTCGGATCTTCGTCACGGACTCTAGATACTCACCCTGGGCGGTCGACTCGGCCACTATCCCTCCACCACCCCAGCAACTGATCGTCCCACTGTTGGCGAGCAGTGTCCGGATGGTGATCGAGCTGTCCATATGGCCGGCTGTGTCGAGATAGAACATAGAGCCGCAGTAGATGCTGCGCTCAGTCGCTTCCAGCTCATCGATGATTTGCATGGCGCGCTTCTTCGGTGCACCCGTGATCGATCCACCGGGGAACGCATCGAACAGCAGGTTTATCGGATCTCTGCCCTCGGCTAGCTCGCCCTGGATAGTGCTGACCAGGTGATGAACGTTTGGGTATGACTCGATGCTGAACAGCTCAGGGACGCTGACTGAGCCGGATCTGCAGTTCTTCCCGATGTCGTTACGAAGCAGGTCAACGATCATCAGGTTTTCAGACCTATCTTTTTCGCTGGCTGCCAGTTTTTCTGCGTAGTGTTGGTCTTCAGCGCTTGTCCGGCCCCTAGGCATCGTGCCCTTGATAGGTCGAGTTTCAACCCGCCCATTGATGCTCTGAATGAAGCGCTCGGGTGAAAAACTCATTATGGCGTCATGCTGACCCAGGTTGATGTAGCCACCGAAAGGGGTTGCGCAATGGTTTCGGAGGATTTCATAGGCGCGCCATGGATTGCCCGAATAGCTGGTAAAGAACTTCTGTGTGAAATTCACTTGGTAGCAGTCACCCGCTGCGATGTAGTCATGGATGCTGGAGATGGCATTTTCGTAAGCGTTGTAGGTAACGGTCGGAGTAAACTTGGCGCCCAATGTGAAAGGCTCGTCTGTTTTCCTTGTCGTGCCCGATTGAAACAGCGAAATGATGCTTTTGCGTTCCTGGTTATTTACAGCCGGATTGAAGATCAGTCGTGATTGGCGCGTTTGATGGTCTGATACTAGGGCCCAGGTGTATAGACCGATAAGGGCAGTTGGGATCTGCACCCTCTCCGACGGCTTGAGACCAATCACTGCTCGGCCAAAGTCATAGCTGAGATACCCCATGAGGCCGCCCGTGAATGGCAACTCTTCATCTGGGCGCCTATGCCCGAGGCTCTTGAGCGCAGCCCGTAAACGCTCTGCGAATGCTGCTGAAGACTCACCTTCATACGGTTGAAAGCTTCTGATCGGCCAGGCGCTCATCAGATCGTAGCGGCCTCGTTGGGACGTTGGGCGACCAGAGTCAAAGAGAACAGCCCCAGGGGCATTACGGATAACTGCGAAAAAGACGGTGGGGTCTGCCAAGTAAGGGAGAGGATGCACGTGAAAAGGCTGCATACAAGGCTCCAGCGAGTTCAAGACGTGTGGATCGTTGATCGGGCTATATCGCTGCGAGCTGGCAGGGATCACCCGGTAGCGGAAATCTCCCGGCTTGCACTGTAAGAGCAAACGAGCTGACACCGAAGGGATAACGTACAGATGACAGCTGAGGCCCTGGCTGCAACTGACGCCACAACTCGGCGAATGAAATGCCGAGGCCTGGGTGCTTGAGGTGTGGGGCCAGTTGCTGCAACGGATAGAGCACGAACGCCCGGTCGAGAATTTCTGCTCTGGGGAGCTCTATCCCCTCATGGAGGCCCGCGAGGTCATCAAACAGCAAGATATCGATATCAAGGGGAATGAAGCGTTGAGTGCTGCTGGTTCGCCCATGAAGGAGTTCGATGTCTTTGATCCACGCGTTGAGTTCGGCCAGGCTGAGGTCGGTACTGCCCCCTACGACCAGGTTGTAAAACGGGGATTGTCGAGGGTCTATCGAGGCGCTTTCATAGATAGGCGAACGGCGCAGAGGGTCGATGTGTTCTTCAAGCATCGACAGGGCCATATCAATGTGGATTTCCCGCTCTACATTGCTGCCAAGGCCGAGATAAACATAATGTGTTGGCATAGTTTCAATTCACCAGGTGCTTACCTATTTGACGTCCATTCCGCTTGGCGTCAAATAGGTTGGGAAAGGAGGCCGTCAATGGCAAATGGCTAAAGTCAACCTAGGAAGTAATTCAGTATCAGGGTGGCCAGGAGTGCAACGAGGGAGGCAACAACGGTTCCTCCGGTAAACTTCTTGAGTGCCTCCGACAGCGAGACATTCAAATACTCCTTCACGACCCAGAATGCCGAGTCGGTGACGTGTGCCCAGCCTATGGAGCCGGCGCCAATAGCGACGACCAAGATTTCCGGTTTCAGGTGAGGGTCAGCGGCCAGCATTGGGTTGATCATGCTCGCAGCGCTTACCATGGCCACAGTTGCCGAGCCCACGGCGAAGTGCATCAGCCATGCGATGAACCATGCCAGGATGATCAGGTTGATATCAGTGCCGGCCAGCATGTTCGAAATCGCTTTACCAACGCCGCTCTCGATAAGGACGGCGTTGAAAGCCCCGCCGGCGCCGATCACGAAGATGATGTTTGCAAGCGCTGGGAAACCGCGTTGGGTAATCTCTAGCAGTTGCTGCATGGTGCGGCCTTGGCGCAAGCCAAGAGACCAGTAGGCAAAGGCGACGGAGATCATCAGGGCGGTCAGTGGGTTGCCCACAAACTGCGCGACATGCTGTACCAGAGAGTCAGCCGGTAGGCCAGCAGCAGCGGTTTTGAAGACCATCAGGATCAGTGGCAAGGCGATGGTCATCAGCGTAATGCCGATGCCTGGGAGTGCCCGTTCAGCAGGCAAGTGCTTTCCGTGCGACTCCAAGAAGCTTTGCTGCTTTTCGCTCGCTGCTTTTCCGCAGAACAGACTCACCCAGATGGGCCCGGCAATGATCATGGTCGGAATGCCGACCATAAGGCCGTAAAGAATCACGGTACCTACATCGGCATGTAGCATACCAGTGATGGCCATGGCAGCCGGGTGGGGGGGGAGGATGCAGTGGATGGTCATCAGAGAGATGGCCAGTGGGATCCCAAGAAACATCAAGTTGATCTTGGTTTCGCGGGCCACCACATACACCAAAGGTATGAGAAGTACGAATCCAACCTCGAAGAACACAGGAATGCCAGCGATAGCGCCGACGATAGCCATGACCCAGTGGGCCCGTGTTGATCCCAAGTTGTCGAGAAGAGTCTTGGCCAGCCGCTCGGCCCCGCCTGACTCCTCAAGCATTTTGCCCAAGATGCCGCCGAGCCCGATGATGGCGATCAGGAACCCAAGGGTTCCGCCTATTCCCGACTCCAGTGATTTGACGATTTGAGTTGCCGGCATGCCGGAGCCGAAGCCGACGACAAAGCACGCGATTATCAACGCCAAGAAAGCGTGAAGTCGTACTTTCATGATCAAGAAGATGATCAGTGCAATGGAGGAAAACAGAACTCCTAACAGCCAAGTTGTATCTTGCATTTCTATGCCTCGCACCTTGTTTTCTTTATTTGGGCAGCTATAAATGAGATAGGTAAAGTGCCGAAGCTTTATTGATTAGGCATGGCTTACTTCAACTTGCAATTTCAATTTTTACGAGTAGGAATACCCCCTTGGGTTGACGTCCAAGAGGGTACAAGTCACCTACACCAATTTTTGATCAAACACTTAGGTACTATGGCGAAACGAGCGCGGGACGCGCTCATCTCAACCGATAGACTCAGAGGAGTACGAATCAGGCGACGGCGGGAACACAATCGTCTTGTTCTCGTTCATGAACACACGCCCGTGCACGTAGGCATGAATGGCCCGTGCCAGCACCTGGCTTTCTACGTCTCGACCCAAGGAGACATAGTCTTCTGGGCTTTGCGCATGGGTGATTCGAACAATGTCTTGCTCGATGATGGGGCCTTCATCCAGGTCGGCGGTGACGAAGTGAGAGGTTGCACCGATCAACTTCACGCCTCGCTCGAAGGCTTGCTTGTAGGGGCTGCCGCCTTTGAACGACGGGAGGAACGAGTGATGGATGTTGATGATCCGCCCCGACATCTGCTGGCACATTTCGTCAGACAGAATCTGCATGTAACGGGCGAGTACGATCAGCTCTGCACCCGCCTCGCGGACGATGCGCATCTGTGCTGCTTCAGCTTCAGCCTTGTTCTCCTTGGTCACCTTAATATGGTGGTAGGGAATACCATGCCCTTCGACCACCTTTTGGAAATCCAGGTGGTTGGAGATCACACCGACAATATCGATTGGCAGGGCGCCGATGCCCCAGCGATACAGCAGGTCGTTCAGGCAATGGCCGAAACGGGAAACCATCAGAATGACTTTGCGCTTGGCGCGCTCATCGAAGAATTCGAACTCCATCTTGTATTTATCAACAAGGGGTTGGAACTCTTTTCTCAGATCTTCAAGCGACTGGCCTTCTTCCGAACGGAAGGTAATACGCATGAAGTAGTGGTTGGTGCTCTCATCGTCGAACTGTGCGCTGTCGCGGATGTTGCAGCCGCGAGAAGACAAGAAGCTGGTGATGTCAGCTGTGACGCCACGGATCGAAGGGCAAGTTACTCGCAGTACATAATTATTTTTAGTCTTGGTCATTTGGGATCACCTTAAACAGCAACAGCTTCTTTTTTGGTTACGATTTTGTGCTGACGCTTGAACGCGGTCACAGTGTTGGCCAGCAGGCACGCAATGGTCATCGGGCCAACACCGCCTGGTACTGGTGTAATCGCCGATGCATGCCCTGCTTCGTCATATGCAACATCGCCGACGATGCGCGACCGGCCATCACGTTCAATGCGGTTGATACCTACGTCGATAACGACAGCGCCTGGCTTGATCCAATCGCCTTTCACCATCTCAGGCCGCCCTACCGCTACCACCAAAATGTCGGCAGTTCGGCACAACGCAGGGACATCTCGCGTTTTGGAGTGCGCGACGGTCACGGTGCAGTTCTCGGCCATCAGCAGCTGGGCCATTGGCTTACCAACAATGTTTGATTTGCCGACAACTACAGCATTCATTCCGGCCAAGCTGCCCAAACGGTCTTTCAGCATCATCAAGCAGCCCAGCGGGGTGCAGGGAACCAAGGCGTCTTGGCCTGTGGCCAAACGGCCAGCGTTCAGGATGTGAAAACCATCCACATCTTTGTCTGCATCAATGGCATTGATAACCGCGTTGGTATCAAGGTGTGCAGGAAGAGGTAGTTGCACGAGAATGCCATTAACTTCCGGAGCGGCATTCAGCTCGTCCAAGAGACCCATTAGCTCAGCTTGGGTTGTATCAGCGGGCAGCCTATGAACGAACGACTGCATACCGATGGCCAATGTCTGGCGGTGTTTGGCACTTACATAAACGCCACTTGCTGGATCCTCGCCAACAAGTACAACAGCCAGGCCAGGAATGAGTCCTGTTTGCTCTTTAATCTCGGTTACTTCTTCCGTAAGTTTGTCCACGAGATTGGCTGCAAAGCCTTTCCCGTCGATACGGTCGGCCAAGAATTGATTGTTCATGAAACTAACACCTCAACGTCATTGACTGGCGTGATTGGTTTTCATTGGCGCAAATTTGAGGAGTGGGGGTGTTGTTTGCCACCCCCTTTAGAGCTCTGGTCTTATTTGACCAGTAAAGCTCCGCGCGCCATGAATTCCTTGAATTGCTCTTCAGGAACGAAAGCGCCACCAGTTGTCCAAATGACGTGTGTTGCCTGAGCGAGTTTATTGCTCAGTCCGTGAGCTTCTTGATAAGCACGACCTTGATTGCTGTTCACGATGAACTCTGGGCCGGCAAAGCCTGCAGTAGCTGATGGCTCAAGGCGAATTGCTTGAGTGGTTTGCGCCTTCCAGAGCCAGCGGAACAAGTCGTCGTCGTCGACAGTGAAAACGCCGGACAGCATTGGCTTCATGACATCCGCTACGAACTCCGACATACGGGCAACCGCCATACCGTCTGCTTCAGTTCGGTTAGTCAGGCCAACGTCATACACCGAAATCAGCTCTTTAGAACCGCTCATCATGTGAACCATGGCACATGGAGACTGAACCGGCTCAACAAAGAAAGCGTGAGCGGCATCGCCGAAAATAGCTTTCAGTCCGTATGCCGCGCCACCGGGTGCACCGCCAATACCGCATGGCAGGTAGATGAACAATGGATGGTCTTCATCGATGGTGACCCCCTGCTCTTTGAGCTGCACTGCCAGCTCGCTGGCAGCAGCGCTGTAACCGAAGAACAGCATTTCCGAGCGCTCATCATCCACGAAGTAGATGCTTGGATCGCCCTCTGCATCAATGCGAGCGTGTTCGACTGCAGTGGTATAGTCGGCCTTGTGCTGCACGACCTCCACGCCCAGGCGTGTGAGCCGATCAACTTTCCATTGTTTGGCGTCCGACGACATGTGCACCACTGCTCGGAAGCCCAGAGCGCGAGCGGCAATACCAACGCTCAGCCCCAGATTACCTGTGCTGCCCACGGCAATGGTGTGCTGGGCAAAAAGAGCGCGGGCCTGCTCTCCCACCAGGACGGTAATATCGCCACCAGGAGTCAGGATGCCGCGCTTTTCAGCCATCTTCTTGGCGTGCATAAAGACTTCATAAACGCCACCACGTGCTTTGATCGAACCCGCGACGGGCAAGTCCCCGTCTGCCTTGACGAAGACACGACCGTATTCCGAAGTGCCATACCCGAGAGCACCACGCAGATCTTCGGCTTCGATCAGCTTGGACTGGATCCGGCCCTTCGATGCCTTGAGTTCGGGGAAGCACGTCTCCAGCACTGGCGCCAGCAGCTGCCAGTTTTCTTCGGCCTCTTTAACTTGAGCAGCCCGGATCGGCAGCGATTGGTCAGCAATGCCGTTGGCTTTCAGGTTCGGGTTTAGCCAAAGCGCAGGTCGGCCAGCCAGGACATCGTCACGCGCTGGATCATTGGGAAGTTGAACGCTCATTTTTATTTTCCTACAGCGTGGAGTGAGGCGGATGGTCTAGGCATCCGCCATGTACCCCTTAGGCATAGATTGGGAAGTCGGCAACCAGTTTGGCAACTACTGCGCGGCTCTTCGCGATGACGGCGGCACGGGTAGTTTCGTCAGCAACTTGTGCATCGAAGATATCTGCGATCAGGTTGCCGATGACTTCGAACTCTTTGGCACCAAAACCTCGAGTAGTACCCGCTGACGAACCCAGGCGCAGGCCTTTCCACTCTGATGGCTTGGCGCTGTCGAACGGAATCGGGTTTTTGTTCGAGGTGATGTTGATTTCCGACAACGCGTCCTGCGACTGCTGACCGGTCAGATCCTTGGACGAAACATCTACCAGAACAACATGAGTATCAGTGCCGCCACTGACGATGCGTACACCACGCTTCTGCAGAACTTCTGCAAGCAGGCGAGCGTTCGCTTTGACGTTTGCACCATAGGTCTTGAATTCATCGGTCAGAGCTTCACCGAGGCACACTGCTTTACCGGCGATGGTTGCCAGGTGTGCGCTGCCTTGTACGCCTGGGAAAACAGCCGGTTGAAGCTTCTTGAAGAGGTCTTCGCGGTTGGTCATGACCAAGCCGCCGCGAGCACCACGGAGGGTCTTGGTGGTGGTGCAGGTCACGATGTCTGCGTGTGGAATCGGCGAAGGGTGCACTCCAGCAGCGACAAGTCCGGCAAAGTGGGCCATGTCCACCAGGTAAGTTGCGCCAACCTTATCGGCAATCTCTCGCATACGCGGGAAGTCGATTTCACGTGGGTAAGACGAGCCACCCGAGATGATGAGCTTCGGCTTGTGCTCCAAGGCCAGAGCTTCGACGTTGTCGTAGTCGATTCGGCCAGTTTCGCGATCTACGCCATACGAAACGATGCTGAACCAACGGCCCGACTGGTTCGGCTTTGCGCCGTGGCTCAGGTGCCCACCCGAAGCCAGATCCAGGCTCAATACTGTGTCGCCTGGTTGCAGAAGTGCAAAGAACACAGCTTGGTTGGCCTGGGTGCCGGAGTGTGGTTGCACGTTCACGAAGCCGCAGCCGAAAAGTTCTTTTGCGCGGTCAATGGCAGCTTGCTCGACAACGTCGGCGAAATCAGCGCCGCCGTGGAAACGCTTGCCTGGGTAGCCTTCAACGGTCTTGTTGGTGATGACCGAACCGATGGCCTCCAGAGAGGCGAAGCTCACCGAGTTCTCAGAGGCGATCAGTTCGATCTGGCCTTGCTGACGTTTTTTCTCGTCTTGGAGAGCTTTGAAGATCAGCGGGTCGCGCTCAGCAAGATTGTCGTTGAAGTAGGAGTGGGTCATTACGGCGTTACCTTTGTTGGGGTTTTTTTCAAACCTATACCCTGTCCCAGATCAAAAAAAGCGAATAATATTTCAATAATACGTAAGCAATACTTAATGATTTTCTGAGATGTCGCTTTTTAGGGGAAACTTGATGGATATCAGTAAGTTGCGTGCCTTGAGAGAGCTTGCGGTACGTAAGACCATGGCAGCCGTTGCTGAAGCGATGCACGTATCGCCATCCGCTGTCTCCCAGCAGATTTCGCTGTTGGAGCAGGAGGTGGGGATCGATCTGGTAGAACGGCGCGGGAGAGGCGTAGATCTGACCATCGCTGGCAGAAAGCTCGTTGAGCGAGCCAATAGGATCTTTGAAGAGCTCGAATCCGCTAGGGCCGATATGGCCGAGTTGAAAAAGGTCGTGGCTGGAGACCTGAGGATTGCTGCATTTCCCTCAGTTGCAGCAGCGTTGATGCCCAAGACAATTCAAACACTCCATGCCACTCATCCTCGCCTGGAGGTGCTGTTTGAGGAAATGGAGCCTGAGGAAGGGATGAATGCTCTGCGCAGTTGGCAGACAGATATTGCGCTGATCGATGACTTGAACGTACCACCCGGCCTGCTTGACCCCAGTATCGAAATCACACCACTCATCGAAGACGTGTTCAACGTGATGATGTCGCCTGATCATCGCTTAGCAGTGATGGAGACTGTCACGTGGCAGGATCTTGAGCATGAAAACTGGGTGATGGATACAGCCTCCTCCACTTACACCAGGATGTTGACCGATGCTTGCCAGAAATCAGGGTACACGCCCAACATCATCGCGCGTTGCAAGGGATTCGAGGTTACCAGAGCGTTAGTTAGCGAGGGGTGCGCGATTGCCATACTCCCTGGACTTAGGGCTCGTAAAGATTTACAGGGCACACGAATTTGTCGACTGGAACCAGAGATTCGGCGCCGCATATCCATTGCATTTCGCAAGGGTGAGAAGAGGAGCCCGGCGCTTCAGGTGTTCGTACAATGCCTAGAGCAACACGCGGCTGAGATTCGGTGACCCCCCTAAAAATCAACATCATAGTGGCGTGTAGCCGCATTCGTAAGCTTAGCTTACGTAATATTGTAAAATTATTCGCTTTTTCTCTTTTTCTATAGGCGCTAGGTTGATCTCAACCGGGAGGAGACTCTCGGTTGGGCACACTCAATTGCTGATCCTGACATTCAGTAATTCGGTAGGTCTGACGGTGCTTCATATTTCGCCCCGGAAACGGGGCTTTTTAAAAATAAAAAGAGGGCAGCCTATGCCACTTAAAAAATCTTCTGATTGTTTCTCTGGGCCGTAGTGGCCTGTCTGATGTTTTCTGCCTCTGAGAGTTGGTTGAGTACCTGCTAGAGCGTCATCGCTTGGGCGGAATGTCTGTGCTGCAATCCATGAGAGCAATAACATGAAAAATGAAAACAAGATCTTCAAAGTTGGCCTGACAGTCGCAGCACTGACGCTGAGTTCGATGATGTCAATGGGTGCCATGGCCGGTACGACGCTCGACAATGTCAAGAAGAAGGGATTTGTTCAATGTGGTATCAGTGATGGCCTGCCAGGCTTCTCTTATACCGACCCCAAGGGTAATTTTCACGGATTCGATGTAGATGTTTGCAGGGCTGTTGCTGCAGCCCTCTTTGGTGATGCAACCAAGGTCAAGTACACGCAGTTAACCACCAAGGAACGCTTCACGGCGCTGCAGTCTGGTGAGGTCGACCTTCTTTCACGAGATTGGAAACAATCGTATACAATATAAAATAATGGGCCTTCCCCTTTGTTTAGCTGCCAAAAATAACTACAGGAAGCTGAAACGATGAATCATACCCAGCAACCCGAGGTGCGCTCCGCCGATGCCCCAGCGCTCGGCGGCGGTAGCAACCACGGTCTGAAACGCAACACCCTCGGCGTTACGTCCATCGCCTGCTTCATCATCGCGGCGGCCTCGCCGATGACCAGCGTGGTCGCCGTCGTGCCGATCATGCTCAGCATCGGCAGCGGCGTCGGTTCGCCGGCGGCCTTCATTCTTGCTGCGTCGATCCTGATGCTGTTCGCCGTGGGCTACGTGGCCATGGCCCGGCATGTCAGCAATGCCGGTGCGCTCTATGCCTACGTGACCCTGGGCATGGGCCAGTTGACCGGCCTGGGCACGGCGGCCCTGACCATCTTTTCCTATACGGCGATCCAGGTCGGCCTCTATGGCGGCTTTGGCTTCTATGCGGCCGAGCTGATCCTCCAGGCCACCGGCGTGGCCGTGCCCTGGTGGCTGTGCGCAGCGGTGGCGGCGGCCGCCTGCCTGTACCTCGGCGTCAGTGGCGTGCATTCCGGCGCGCGGGTGCTGGGCTTCCTGATGAGCTTCGAATGCCTGCTGCTGTTCGTCCTGGCCGGCGGCATGCTGCTGAACAGCCCAGCCGAAACCTCGTTCAGCCTGGCGCCCTTCGCACCGTCGGCGTTGCTCAGCCCCGGCCTGGGCGTGGCCCTGATGTTCGCCTGCGTCACCTTCAGCGGCATCGAGGGCAGCGCGATCTACAGCGAGGAAGCCCGCGACCCGAAACGCACCATTCCCCGCGCCACCTACTTTTCGGTGTTCTTCATGGCCGCCATCTACAGCGGCGTCACCTGGCTGATCATCTGCACCCTGGGCACCGATCACGCCGTGGAGATCGCCACCAAGGAGTCGGGCAACCTGGTGTTCCGGGTCAGCGACATGGTCCTGGGCGGCTGGGCCACCAGCTTCTTCAATATCTTCATCGTCACGGCGATCTTCGCGGCCATGGTGACCATCCACAACAACATCGCCCGCTACCTGTACTCCCTGGGCCGCCAGCATCTGGTCTGGTCGCCGCTCGGCTACACCGGACGCAAGGCGCAGACCCCCTACGTCGCCTCGATCGTGCAGACCGTCAGTGCCGTGATCTGCGTCGGCTTCTTCGCGGTGATGGGCCTGGACCCGTACAACGTGCTGTACGCCAGCATGACCGGCATGGGCGCGATCGGCCTCGTCCTGGCGCAGACCATCGCTAGCATCGCCATCTTCGTGTTCTTCCGCCGCACCCGCTGCGACCAGCGCTTCTGGAATGCCTTCCTGGCCCCGCTGATCGCCGTCGCCGGCCTGTGCGTCTTCCTTTACTACGCGCTCAGCAGCGTGGAGCTGCTCCTGGGCCTCAGCGGCACCTGGGCTAACCTGCTGGCGGCGCTTGTGTTCATCGTGTTCGCCGCCGGCTGGGCCTACGGCTTCTACGTCAAGCGATGCCATCCAGCCAAGTACGAACGGATCAAGTCGGTGCTCTGCGAGTAACCCGGTCCAGCCATGCCCGTGCGGCAGTCACCTATCCAGCAATGAGGAAACAGCATGACCAACACTCTTCGCCCCAACTTCGCCGAGCGGGCCAAGGCCCAGCGCTTCCAGACCAGGGCCTTTATCGATGGACGCTTCGTCGATGCCCTGGACGGAAAGACCTTCACTACCGTCAACCCGGCCAACGGTGAAGTCCTCACCCGCATCGCCGAGTGCGACGCGGCGGATGTCGAGGTGGCGGTAGCGGCCGCCAAGGCGGCGTTCGAGGACCGGCGCTGGGCCGGCCTGGCGCCGAAGGAGCGCAAGCGTGCGCTGTTGCGCCTGGCCGACCTGGTCGAGCAGCACGCCCAAGAGCTGGCCCTGATCGAAAGCCTGGACAACGGCAAGCCGGTAGACGACGCCCTGGCCGCTGACCTGCCGGACGCCATCGAGACCCTGCGCTGGCACGCCGAGGCCATCGACAAGCTCTACGACCAGAGCTCGCCGACGCCCGGCGACCTGGTTTCGCTGGTGGTGCGTGAGCCGGTCGGCGTGGTCGGCGCGGTGATCCCGTGGAACTTCCCGCTGGCCATCCTGGCGATGAAAACCGCCCCGGCCCTGGCCGGCGGCAACTCGCTGATCGTCAAGCCCGCCGAGCAGACCACCCTCAGCGCCCTGCGCTTCGCCGAACTGGTGGCCGAGGCCGGGATCCCGGCCGGCGTATTCAACATCGTCACCGGTTTCGGCGAGACCGTCGGCCAGGCCCTCGGTCGCCACCCGGACGTGGATTGCCTGAGCTTCACCGGCTCCACCGAAGTCGGCCGCTACTTCCTCAAGTACGCCGCCGAGTCCAACCTGAAGAAGGTCATCCTCGAACTGGGCGGCAAGAGCCCGGCCATCGTCATGGACGATGTCGATGACCTGCAGCCGATCGTCGAGCAACTGGCCATCGGCATTCTCTTCAGCCAGGGCGAAAACTGCAGCGCCGGTTCGCGCCTGCTGGTCCATGAGAAGGTCAAGGGCCGGCTGCTGGAAGCGCTGGTCGAGCACTTCAAGACCTGGACCGTCGGCGATCCGCTGGTCGAAGGCACGCGCATCGGTGCGCTGATCGACGAGAAGCACATGAACAACATCCTCGGCTACATCAAGGCGGGCGTGGAGGAGGGTGGGCGGATCATCCTCGGCGGTCAGCGCATTCGCCAGGAGACCGGCGGCTACTACATCGAGCCGACCATCTTCGACGACGTCAGCAACCAGATGACCATCGCCCGCGAAGAGATCTTCGGCCCGGTGCTTTCGGTGATCACCTTCTCCAGCGTCGAGGAGGCCATCGCCATTGCCAACGACACCCCCTATGGCCTGGCCGCATCGCTCTACACCAACAACCTGCACACCGCGCACAAGGTGTCCCGCGCCATCCGTGCCGGCACCGTGTCGGTCAACTGCTTCTCCGAAGGCGACCAGTCGGTGCCGTTCGGTGGCTTCAAGCAGTCCGGCTTCGGCGGTCGCGAAAAGTCGTTCCTGGCCCATGACCAGTATTCCGAAGTGAAGACGATCTGGATCCAACTGAAATAATGAGGCGCGGCAAATGAGCAAGAACGAGTTCGATTACATCGTGGTCGGTGCCGGGTCGGCGGGGTGCGTGGTGGCCAACCGCCTCAGCGCCGAACGCACCACCCGGGTCCTGCTGCTGGAGGCCGGGCCGCGCCACGATAGCGTGATCCTGAAGATGCCCGCCGCCCTGGGCCTGCCCCTGGAAAGCAAGCGTTTCAACTGGGGCTTCAAGAGCGAGCCCGAGCCGGGCCTGAACGGCAACCGCAGCGACCAGCACCGTGGCCGGGTGCTTGGCGGTTCGTCGTCGATCAACGGCATGGTCTTCGTCCGCGGCAACCCGCTGGACTTCGACGGCTGGGCGGCGGCCGCGCTGCCCGACTGGTCGTACAGCCACTGCCTGCCGTACTTCAAGAAGATGGAGACCTTCGACGGTGGCACGGACAACTTCCGTGGTGGTTCCGGGCCGCTACACGTGCACCGCTGCAAGGCCGACAACCCGCTGTACCAGGCCTTCCTCGGCGCCGGCCAGGACTACGGCCTGCGCCTGAACCCGGACCAGAACGGCGAGCGCCAGGAAGGAGTCAACGTGGCCCAGGCCTCGACCTACAAGGGCGAGCGCTGGAGCACCGCGCGTGGCTACCTGGACTCGGCCGCCGGGCGCGACAACCTGGTGGTGAAAAGCCGCGCCTTCGTCACCGGCCTGGTGTTCTCCGGCAAGGCCGCGGTCGGGGTGAAGTACGAGATCGATGGCGTCGAGCAGATCAGCCATGCCGCCAAGGAAGTGATCCTCAGTGCCGGTGCCTTCGGTTCGCCGCAGTTGCTGCTGCTCGCCGGCATCGGTGATCAGGACGAGCTCAAGGCCCTCGGCATCGAGCTGCGCCACCACTTGCCCGGGGTCGGCAAGAACCTGCAGGACCACGTGGCCGTGGCGATCCAGTATTCGACGCCCAAGCAGGGTGTGTCGCCGACCCGCGCGCTGTCGCCGCTCGGGCGGCTGTTCGTCGGGGCGCGCTGGATGGCCGCGCGCAGTGGCCTGGGGGCGTCCAACTACTTCGAGGTGGGGGCGTTCTTCCGTGGCAACGACCAGGTCGAGTACGCCAACCTGGAGCACGAATTTCTCCCCATGGTGGGCGAGTTCTACCGCGGCAAGGCGCGCATCACCCCGGGCTTCCAGTACTTCACCAGCGTCATGCGCCCGGCCAGTCGTGGCAGCGTCACCCTGGCCTCGAAGGATCCCAAGGCCGATCCGCTGATCCGCCTGAACTTCCTCACCGCGCCGGGCGACCTGGAGCAACTGCGCGAAGGCCTGCGCAAGACCCGGGAAATGATCGCCCAGCGCTCCTGGGACGAACTGCGCGGCGAGGAGCTCAGCCCCGGCAAGCACCTGCAGAGCGATGCCGAGCTGGAAGCCTGGATCCGCGACAACGCCGGCACCACTTTCCACGCCTGTTCCACCTGCCGCATGGGGGTGGACGAGATGGCGGTGGTCGACCATGACGGCCGCGTCCATGGCATCGACCGGCTGCGCATCGTCGACGCCTCGGTGTTCCCGGCGCTGACCACCGGCAACACCAACGCCCCGACCATCATGCTGGCGGAAAAACTGTCCGACCACATCCTCGGCCAGGTCGCTGCGCCGATGGAAGTGTCGGCCTGGCGCGAAGCGCTGGCGCCGGCCCTGGACAAACCCGGACTGCCTGCCGGCATGCCCCACTGACCCTGCCCCGGTCCGGCGGCGACCCGTTCGCCGCCGGACATCCTGATGGAGAAACGACTTTTGGCGCGTCTTGCTTTGAGCGAGGTGGACAGCCTCGCCCGCGCGGTGCTCGAACTGCACGGTTTCAGTCGCGAACAGGCGCTTGCCGTGGCGCGGACCATGGTCTGCGGACAACGGGATGAGTGCGCTTCCCACGGCGTCTACCGCCTGCTGGTGTGCATCGCCACGCTGAAGGCCGGCAAGGTCGACCCGCGCGCCGAGCCGCAGGTGCATGACCATGCGCCGGGCAGTGTGCGGGTGGATGCCGCCGGTGGCTTTTCCCAGCTGGCTTTCGACCGCGGTGTACCGCTGCTGCGGCGCAAGGCGGTGGACAACGGCGTGGCGGCCCTGGTGATCAACCGCTGCGTGCACTTCTCGGCGCTGTGGGTCGAGATCGAGACCCTGACCGACCTCGGCCTGGTGACCCTGGCCTGCAACCCGAGCCATGCCTGGGTCGCTCCGGCGGGCGGGCGCGGGCCGGTGTTCGGGACCAATCCGATCGCCTTCGGCTGGCCGCGCCCGGGCAAGGATCCGTTTGTCTTCGACATGGCCACCAGCGCCATTGCCCGTGGCGATATCGAGTTGCACCGGCGTGCCGGCAAACCGGTGCCGCTGGGCTGGGGCGTATCTGCCGACGGCGAGCCGACCACGTCGGCCGAGGCCGTGCTGCAGGGCGCCATGCTCACCTTCGGCGGGCACAAGGGCTCGGCCCTGGCGGCGATGATCGAACTGCTGGCGGGGCCGCTGATCGGCGACCTGACCAGCGCCCAGTCGCTGGCCCACGACGCTGGTGCGGGAGCCTCGCCGTTCCATGGCGAGCTGATCCTGGCCTTCGACCCCAGGCGCTTTCTTGGCGAGCGCTACGAGCATTACCTGCACAGCGCGGAAACCCTGTTCGACAGCATCGAGCAGCAGGGTGCCCGCCTGCCTTCCGCCCGGCGCTACGAGGCGCGTCGGCGCAGCCTGGCGCAGGGCGTCGAGATCAACGATGAACTGCTGGACGAACTGAACGCGCTACTGCATCGGTAGCGCCTGGAGAACATGTGATGACGGCTATATCAGGCAAGAACTTCATCGCCGGTGCGCGTTGCGCCAACGGCACCACCCCCCATCGCAGTGTCGATGCCAGCACCGGCGAGGCACTGCCCTGGACCTTCTGGCAAGCCAGCGCGGAGGAAGTGGACCAGGCGTGCGATGCCGCCGCTGCGGCGGCGGCTCGATTCCGCAGCACCAGCCCCGGGCAGCGAGCCGATTTCCTCGACGCCGTGGCCGCCGAGATCGATGCCCTGGGTGAGGATTTCGTGGCCATCGTCTGCCGCGAAACCGCACTGCCGAGTGCCCGGATCCAGGGTGAGCAGAAGCGCACCACGGGCCAGTTGCGCCTGTTCGCCGAAGTGCTGCGCCGTGGTGATTTCCTCGGCGCGCGGATCGACAGCGCATTGCCGGAGCGCCTGCCGCTGCCGCGGCCGGATTTGCGCCAATACAAGATCGGCATTGGCCCGGTGGCGGTGTTTGGCGCGAGCAACTTCCCCCTGGCCTTTTCCACTGCGGGCGGTGATACCGCCTCGGCCTTCGCCGCCGGTTGCCCGGTGGTGTTCAAGGCCCATAGCGGGCATATGGCGACCTCGGAACTGGTGGCTGGCGCCATCACCCGGGCGGTCGAGCGCTGCGGCCTGCCGGCGGGGGTGTTCAGCATGATCTACGGGAGCGGGGTCGGCGAGCAATTGGTCAAGCACCCGCGGATCAAGGCCGTGGGCTTTACCGGCTCGCTCAAGGGCGGCCGTGCCCTGTGCGACATGGCCGCCGCGCGCAAGGAGCCGATCCCGGTGTTCGCCGAGATGTCCAGCATCAACCCGGTGATCGTCCTGCCCCGTGCCGCCGAGCGGCGTGGCGTGGTCATCGCCGGGCAACTGGCGGACTCGATCGTGCTCGGCTGCGGCCAGTTCTGTACCAATCCGGGGCTGGTGCTCGGCCTGCGCTCGCCGGCCTTCAGCGCCTTCGGCGAGGTGCTCGGCAGCGCCCTGCAAGGCAAGCCGGCGCAGACCATGCTCAATGCCGGCACCCTACGCAGCTACCAGTGCGGTTCGCAGCATCTGCAGGACACTGACGGAATTCGCCTGCTGGCGGAGGGCGCGGCCGACGGGCAGGCGCCGGCCCGCCTGTTCGGCGCCGATCAGCGCCTGCTGCTTGAAGGCGATGAAGTGCTTCAGGAAGAGGTGTTCGGCCCGGCATCGGTGCTGATTGCCCTCGATGACAAGGCCGCACTGCTGCGTGGCCTGGAGGCCATGCAAGGTCAGCTGACGGTGACCCTGATCGGCGATGACGAAGACCTGGAGGCCTTCGCCGAACTGATCCCGCTGCTGGAGGACAAGGCCGGGCGCCTGCTGGTCAACGGCTACCCGACCGGGGTCGAGGTGGCCGACGGCATGGTTCACGGCGGGCCTTACCCGGCCACTTCGGATGCGCGCGGCACTTCGGTCGGCAGCCTGGCGATCGAGCGCTGGCTGCGCCCGGTGTGCTACCAGAACTTCCCGGACAGCGCGCTGCCCGATGCTCTCAAGCGCGACAACCCGCTGGGCATCACGCGCCTGGTCAATGGCCGGGCGAGCACGGCGGCGGCCTGACATATCCTGTACCTGCTCCGGGCTACCGGGGCAGGCGCGGATCGGGCTATGGTGCGGGCTGAAAAATTTCGTATAAAATATTCGAAGTCCGCCCTGGAGAAAAACCACCGTGTCTCTTTTCTTGAAAAACGTCCCCAACCTGGGCATTGCCCCTTCCAGCTCGGAGATCATCCTGAAGCACCTGCGGGACGCGATTATCAAGGGCGAGTTGCCGGAAGACGAACCGATCCGCCAAGACGAACTGGCCAAGTCGTTCAACGTCAGCAAGATCCCGGTGCGCGAGGCGCTCAAGCGCCTGGAGTCGGAAGGGCTGGTGGAATTCCACCGCAACCGCGACGGTGATCGTCGCCGACTCCAACGGCGGCTGGTCGCTGGCCAGCGCCAAGCTGGCGATCCAGGGCATGGCCGGCTTGCCGGTGTATGTCGAGCAGCCGTGCCGCAGCACCATTGACTGCATCCTCGCTGCCCGCGGCTCGAGCCTGCCGCTGGTGCTGGACGAATCCATCGTCAGCGCCGACGAAGTGTTCCGCGCCAAGTACGAGGCCAACGCGGTGTCGGTGAACATCAAGTTCGGCAAGCTCGGCGGCCTGACCAACCTGGTGCGCGCCCGCGACCTGCTGCAGGATCTGAACATGGCGGTGTCGGTGGAGGACATGTGGGGCGGCGACATCATCACCGCTGCCACCAGCCACGTAGCAGCCACCACCCGCCCTGAAAGCCTGCTGATGACACCGTTCTTCAACGACTGGACCGACGGCCACCTGGCCCACTACCAGCCGCGTTCGCAGGGCGGCTTCGGCAGCGCGCCGACGGGGCCGGGGCTGGGCATCGAAGTGGATGTCGGCCGGCTGGGGGCGCCGCTGTTCAGCGTCGAATAAACGGTTCTTGTTGGGGACGATAGAGAATTCGGAAAAAATCGTACGCTAAGCTTCGCGAGTTCTTGTAACCAATTCATTGTTTTTTCAATGGATGAAAGAAAATGGCGAAAGCTATTTGACAAACAAATCGGGATCTTATAACTTACCTACCAAGTAGTCGGTAGATGAAATAAAGCCATGAAACTCAATTCAGATCTTTCGCAGCGTGTTGTCGTCGAGCCTTCAAGCTTACAGTGGGTCGATTCGCCAGCGACCGGGATTCAACGCCAGTTACTGGAGCGTGATGGCGACGAAGTGGCGCGTGCCACCTCGATCGTGCGATACGCGCCGGGCTCCGCTTTTGAAAATCATAAGCACGACTTGGGCGAGGAGATTCTGGTCCTGGACGGCGAATTCAGCGACGAATCCGGGACCTTCGGGCCTGGGACTTACATCAAGAATCCACCAGGTTCTTCGCATGCACCGAGCTCCGCGACGGGTTGCACGTTGTTCGTCAAGCTGCGCCATCTTGATCTAGCCGACAGCCAACGCACCGTGGTCGACACCCGTAACGGCCCCTGGTTTCCAGGCCTCGTGCCGGGTCTGTCGGTGATGCCACTTTCTGAGTTCGACACACAACATACGGCTTTGGTGCGCTGGGCCCCGGGGACACGATTCAATTCGCATCGTCACTACGGCGGTGAAGAAATCTATGTGTTGGAAGGCGTCTTTGAGGATGAGTTCGGAAGCTACCCTACCGGCACATGGATGCGCAGTCCGCATTTGAGTGCTCACCGTCCCTTCAGCAATACAGGCTGCACCATCCTGGTCAAGACAGGCCACCTGCCAGTCGCCGAATCAAATGAGGCGCTTGCATGAAGCATTTCTCCGAAATCTCGCCGACCGCCGAGCGGGTGGTCGATGCCGCTGAAGGGTTGGTACAGCAGCACGGCTACAACGGCTTCTCATACGACGACGTGGCCCAGTTGGTAGGCATCAAAAAACCAAGTATCCACCACCACTTTCCCAAGAAGGGTGAACTCGTGGCCGTGGTCGCACAGCGCTACACGCACCGGTTTCGTGAGGAGTTGCTGAGCATCGAAGGGCAGCATGCGAAAGCGCCTGACAGGCTAACTGCGTATGCGGCACTTTTCGAACGCACCTTCGCCAAGGACCGGCGCCTTTGTGTCTGCGGCATGTTGGGTGCCGAGTCGGACTCGCTGCCGGACGCCGTTGTGAGCGAGGTCGAGCGATTCTTTAAAGTCAATCTCGACTGGTTGACTCTTGTCGTTGCCGATGGTCAGCGTGCCGCGCTGATCACCTCGAATTCCACCCCAGAGGCTCTCGCAGAGGCATTCTTGTGCGCGTTGGAAGGCTCGATGATGGTGGGCCGTGGCATGCGGTCGTCACGCGGACCGGCCGAAGTTGGAAACACTTTTCTTTCCACCGTGTTGACCTGAGGTCGGCACTTTTTTTGCAACACAACCCTACCATTTAGTTGGTAGTTAAGGAGATTATTATGAGTACTGAATTTAATGGCAAGAAGTTGTTGGTCATCGGCGGCACTAGCGGGATGGGACTGCAAACTGCCCGCATGGTTCTTGAGCAAGGCGGAAGCGTCGTCATCGTCGGTCACCGTGAAGACAAGGCCGAAGAGGCCCGCAAGGCGCTGTCGTCGTTGGGCACCGTGACCGCCCTGACTGCCGATCTCTCGCGAGCCGAAGATGTGAAGCGACTCCTGCATACCATCGATGAACACCACAAGGACATCAATCTTCTGGTCAACGCGGCTGGGGTGTTCTTCCCGAAGGCGTTTCTTGAGCACACGGAAAGTGATTACGAACAATATTTGACGTTGAATAAAGCGTTCTTCTTCATCACACAAAAAGTCGTGGCCAATCTCGTGGCCAGCGAGCGTCCCGGCGCCATTGTGAACATCGGCTCGATGTGGGGCAAGCAGGCGATTGCGGCTACGCCGTCGTCCGCGTATTCGATGGCAAAAGCAGGTTTGCATTCGCTGACCCAGCACCTTGCGATGGAGCTGGCATCCAAACAAATCAGGGTCAATGCCGTTTCTCCGGCGGTTGTCGAAACGCCGATTTACGAGGGATTCATACCCAAGGCCGAGGTTCATGGCGCCTTACAGGGATTCAACAGCTTCCACCCAATCGGCAGGGTTGGGACGCCACAAGACGTCGCCGAGGTCATCCTCTTCCTGTTGTCGGACAAGGCAGCATGGGTGACGGGCGCAATCTGGGACGTTGACGGCGGCGTGATGGCCGGGCGTAACACATAATGGGGGAACGAGAAATGAACACAAACATTAAAGGAACTCCCGGCAACGGGATCAACGTCGGCGCATTGCGTGAGTTTGCAGATCAGGTCGCAGCAAAGCCCGCCGCAGGCATCGCGACGTTCGGCGTCGTGACAACCTGGGAGGGTGGCACCCGGACGCGTGCGCGAACCATGCCGCTCGTACTAGGTGACACGGCCTTGGCGCGCGGCTTTGTCATCGACGCGGACGAACCGGCAGAATTGCTCGGTACCGACACGGCCGCTAATCCACAAGAATTGATCCTGGCTGCGTTGAACGCATGCATGACTGCAACCTACGCGGCAAATGCGGCGGCAATGAACATCGAGTTGCAATCGCTGACTATCCGCACGAAGGGAAGCCTCGATCTGAGAGGTTTTCTTGGAATCGATCCTGGGATCAATCCAGGGTACGACCAGGTCGAGTATGAGGTCGAAATGGAGTCGTCGGCGGATTCGGCGGCGCTGAAAGCATTGCACGCGCAGGTGCAGCGAACATCGCCGAATTACCACAACTTCGCGAGAGCCATTGATCTCAAGGCCAAGCTGACCATTCTCCAATGATCGAGTCAGTGTTTCCCGTGGTTGGCTGACGGGAGGCCAAACCAGATGCGCTATGACGGAAGGTTCAACCTTCCGTCATCACGTTCTCTGGAATACGCAGTGTCAATTTGAGGTATACCCTAACCGGATGTCAGGCATGCCCGTGCCGCGCCGTCAGAATAGAGTCCGCTTTCACATTCTTTGACACATGCTTGCCAAGGTCTTAGATTTCAGCCTGATAAATTCAAGGCTTCGGGTGCAATGGAACCAAAAACCAACGTAAGCCCTGCCGCCCATCCAGCCCATGGAGGCATCTTGCAGGGACAACGCATCGGTTACGTCCGGGTCAGCAGCTTCGACCAGAACCCGGAACGCCAGCTGGAGCAGACCGAGGTGAGCAAGGTGTTCACCGACAAGGCCTCGGGCAAGGACACCCAGCGCCCCCAGCTCGAAGCGCTGCTGAGCTTCGTCCGCGAAGGGGACACCGTGGTAGTGCACAGCATGGATCGCCTGGCCCGCAACCTCGATGACCTGCGCCGCCTGGTGCAGAAGCTGACCCAGCGTGGCGTGCGGATCGAGTTCTTGAAGGAGGGGCTGGTCTTCACCGGCGAGGACTCGCCGATGGCCAACCTGATGCTGTCGGTGATGGGGGCCTTCGCCGAGTTCGAGCGCGCCCTGATCCGCGAGCGGCAGCGCGAGGGCATCGCCCTGGCCAAGCAGCGCGGCGCGTACCGTGGCCGCAAGAAAGCTCTCTCCGACGAGCAAGCCATCACGTTGCGGAAGCGGGCCGCTGCCGGCGAGCCGAAGGCGCAGCTCGCCCGCGAGTTCGGCATCAGCCGTGAAACCCTCTACCAGTACCTCCGCACGGACGACTGATTTATGCCGCGTCGCTCGATCCTCTCGGCCACCGAGCGCGACACCTTGCTTGCGCTACCGGAAAGCCAGGATGACCTGATCCGCTACTACACCTTCAACGACTCCGACCTGTCGCTGATCCGCCAGCGACGCGCGACGCCAACCGCCTTGGCTTCGCGGTGCAGCTCAGCCTGCTGCGCTACCCCGGCTATGCGTTGGGCACCGACAGCGAGCCGCCCGAGCCGGTCATCTTATGGGTGGCCAAGCAAGTTCAGGCCGACCCGGCGAGTTGGCCGAAGTACGGCGAGCGAGACGTGACTCGCCGCGAGCACGCCCAGGAACTGCGCACCTACCCGACGCTGCGCCCGCTGATCGGCGGCACCCTGAACATTAAGCACGTCCGCGCCCACTGGGATGACATCCTGCGCTAGGCCAGCTCGATCAAGCAGGGCACCGTCACCGCCTCGCTGATGCTGCGCAAGCTCGGCAGCTATCCACGCCAGAACGGCCTGGCCGTGGCCCTGCGCGAGCTGGGCCGGATCGAGCGCACGCTGTTCATCCTCGACTGGTTGCAGAGCGTCGAACTGCGCCGCCGCGTGCATGCCGGTCTGAACAAGGGTGAAGCACGCAACTCCCTGGCCAGGGCGGTGTTCTTCAACCGCCTTGGGGAAATCAGGGATCGGAGTTTCGAGCAACAGCGCTACCGGGCCAGCGGTCTCAACCTGGTGACGGCCGCCATCGTGCTGTGGAACACGGTGTACCTGGAGCGCGCCACCCAGGGGTTGGTCGAGGCCGGCAAACCGGTGGACGGCGAGCTGCTGCAATACCTGTCGCCGCTGGGCTGGGAACACATCAACCTGACCGGCAATTACGTCTGGCGGCAGAGCCGCAGGCTGGAGGACGGGAAGTTTCGGCCGCTAAGGCTGCCCGGAAAACCCTAGCGTACGATTTTTTCCGTTTTCTCTATTCGCCCCATATCGATCAGTAAGACCGCTGCAAAGTCACCTCAGCTGGTCGAAATCTCCACTGGGTGTAAGGTACTCCTAGGTGCTACTTCCTCTGTCAGCGTAACGGAGATCCGGGACCTGAAATGGCAGGAGGTCGAGAGCCTGAAATTTTCGGATGGGAGCGTCGCGACGATCGTCGCGACCGATCCAAAAGCTGCGGCTGACTAACTATGCACCCCGCAGCGCAGCAGGCCAAATTAGCGGCCGCACTAAAGCTCATTACAGATGAAGCAGATCCGATCCAGGTGCGTGTCAAAATGGCCTACGTCTGGGGCTATATTGACGCCTTGGCTGATGCTGGACTTTTGAGCCAGGCGGAGGCTGACCGCCTGCAAAAGGCCGCAGAGCAACGCCGCGATAAACGCCTCGCTGACTTGGGCGCAGATCCCTTGCTCACCAGCTGAAAGGAACCCGCCCCCGGATGTCTCGGGGGGCGGGTGGACAGTCATCCGAGGCGTGGCCGGGAAGGTTCTGCAACTGGCTCTTCAGCCGTTTCAAGATCCAGTCGCTGCTCACGTTGAGCAAGCACATGCCGCGCATAGTCGACCAGGTGGCCAGAGATCTCGTACAGCCGGTCCTCGGCACGATTGACCAACCGATAGCGATCGACGGCACCTACTCGCTTCGTCTGCAGCGAATCGAAGCCGCCTGCAATGATGTCGTCGACGAACTGGCGTGCGGTCACCACGTTTCCGTTGTAACGGTAGTGCGTGCGGTCAAGCTGAGCGAGCACGTGCTGCAAGTGGCTCTCAGCAGCACGTTGCTGCGCAGCGGCGTCGCGGCGATGTTGCTTTTCCGCCTCCATCTGGCTGGCCTGCTCCGGCGAGTATCCTGCCCACCCATAGATCGCTACGGTGATCTCCTTGGCTGTCTTGGCTAGTTTGATGCCTGTGACCTGTGTGAAGTAGCGCTTGGATAGATCGTTTTGCCCCCGCGGCCGAGCCAGCCACCCCAGCAAATGATCGATGTCCTTGTCGATCAACGCCAAGGCGAACTCGCGGTGCATCCGGCCGGGGATCCCGCTGTGGCGATCCGGATCCTGCGCTCTCATGAACTCGGCGTAGCCTTGGGCGACCCGCTCCATCTCGATGCCGGCGTCGCCGCGTTCATTCTTCAACCGTGACCAGGCCGTTTCTGTCTGTAGAGCTGCGACAGCCTGCTGGATGGCCTGCAGTGCGTCCCACGGCCGGCGTCCGGATGCTTCTACAGCACAGCGGAGCTCGATCGAAAGAGGGCAGTCGGGATCGTCCAGCCTAACCATAACCGACTGGTCGGTGGCACGGTTCAGCTGAAGCTCCGCTGGCAGATCAGCATCTTGCTGCTGGCCTTGGCCGATACGGCGTTGCATACCTTTCTGTTGGTACACCTGCAGGACGTGGTCGAGCAGCTGGTGGCCATCGCTATCGGCCGGGAAGAGCTCCATGAAGCTCGTAGCGTCGACCTCGAACCGAGGGTTGTCCTTGTTCTGTTCCTGCAGTCTGCGCTCGTAGTGGGCCTGCAGGCGGTCCAGTTCGCGCACTGCCCACGCGCAGGCGGAGGAAAGGCTAGTTTTGGGGCCAGTCACACCGCCTCCGGTATTCGGCAAGTAGGTTCCAGGCGACTGGTATTCCACCAGGATGAAGAACGGCGATGCGCGGTCCTTGAACCGTAACTCGTAGGAGCGATCGTCCAGGGGCTGTGCCCGGAACTTGCTCTGGTCAAGAGGCTGGATCTCGGCTGTGCTGTCGGCGCCGAGGTTCGCCTGGCGTATTTCCTCATTCAGCTGGACGAAGAAGGCGTTGCTGTCGAATGCCGGGGCGGATGCCGCTACAGCCAAGGCGGTCTCAAGCGAAGACTGACTCGGCTTTTTGGGCCAGGGCTGCCCGAGCGGGCGCCATTCCCCGCCGATGAATGCTCTCGCCCAGAAGCAATCCCTGCCGCCATCCTGCCGGCGGGGGTCATACTTCGATAGCTTGCGGTGAATGAGGGAGACAGCTGTTCCACGGATCAGCACGTGGACCGTTGCATTGTCGAGGAGGTCACCGACCTTGTGCGTTGCTCCCTGGGCCACCCCGCTCTCTGGCGACGTGGCCAGCGCCGATGGAGCAGCTTCATCGTTCGTCAGGAAATTCTTGGGACGATCTTGCAGAACGCCGGGGCCTCCGTGCGGTAACGCGGCGGCAGGTTCGGTGATCCGCACACCGTCCTTGACGATGCTGCGAATGCCCAGGGTGTTCTCTTCAAGAGATTCGCCGGCGTCGTTGCTGCCAATGGACTTCCAGTAATGATCTGCTTGGCTGAGTGAGTCCTCGATTCGCTCTCGAAGGTCATCCAGTGCGTCTGCTTCCGATAGGCCGGAGCCGCGCAGCTCGGCGTACTCAGGACCTTCACGGCGAGCCTCGTACCATCCCTGTCCTGGTGTGCGGTCATTCCACGAGACAGCGACCTCGCCGAGGATTTGCTGCAGCGCCCAATCTGCCATTTTCAGCGCTTCGGCCTTCTGTCTGGGCGTTGTGACGCTGTCCTGTGATCGAGCTATCCGACGCTGTTCCAGGACGATTCGGTTGCCGGCATAGAATACGGCGTCGAATCGAGAGGTAAACCCGTCCCCTCGGCAAGTCATCGGCTCCGATCGGCCGCTATGGTTACCCTGATGGTGATGAGTTGTGATCGCGCTGTACCAGCGGCCCTCGTCCAAAGCAACCTGGATCATTGCGGTGGCCATCGCCCGGCCCTTTACCCGCTGGTCGGCTTCATACAACAGGTTCTCGACCTCGGAGGAGTCTTGTTCGTCCACTGCGCCCTTTTGGGTGACAGCAAGAATCTTGGTTTGAATGAGGTCGACCGTGTAGGCCGGATCCAATCCTCGTAGCGGCATCACCCCGGCGACGATTTGGCCATCCAACTTCGCGTGCACAAGAGAGCCGTGGTTCGGAGCGTCGATTTCCCAGTCATTGGCTACGAAGAACACGGCCCCTGGGTACTTCACCGCAATGTAGTCGTGATAGCGCTTGTCGAGTGAAACGAGGCGGCCCGAGGACCTGGCTAGGATCACGGCATCTTTGTCGTCGTGCATCCTTCGGTACACGAATACCGGTTTCATCGCGTCAGCGGTCTCATGCTCCAGAAAACGGCTGATGTCCGGCCGTTTCGCCAGAGGCGTATTCTGGAAGCGACGGCTCTCGTTCTTCTCGAAGCTGCGGTAGTTCGGTTCTTCCAAATCGAATACGTGGCCGTTGGTCCAAGCGACAGAAGCTCCGTTCCGGACCCGGAACCAGCCGTTATCCTTGTCTATCCATGCTTTGGTGAAACCGATTTCTGACGCTAGAGGCTTTGTCACGGCCTGGGCCCCGAATGGCTCGAACCGTTCCCAGTTGCGCTCCTCCTCTTCGGCTTTGGCTGCCGCGAGCCTGGCCTCCAGGTCGACCAGGAGGCTTTCCGCCTGGTGGACGGTGGTTGCAGCACTTTCTAGCATCTCGATGGCCAGCGCGTTCTCAGGAGCAATGGTGCGCAAGTCCTCGATCCGCGCTGCAGTTTTCCGCAGATGGCTGGCTTTGAACCCCCGGAGGTTATCACCCAGTCGCCTCACTGCATCCGCCAGCCGTTTGGGCTCGCTGGGTATATCCTGAAATTGTTCCAGACCTACGGCTATGTTGAATGAGGCGGGAGAGGGTAGATGTTTCTCCATGAGCGTCACCAGCTGGGCCTGGTCCGCCGGCAGGTCGGCGCTGAAGGCGAGCTGGGCAACCCAGTCTCCTTGGGACACCACTCCTCTGTCAGCGCAAAGAACACGAATGAGTGCCTGAACCCGGCGCTTGGGATCGACCTCCTTCCTCGACACCGCCAGAGCAGCTTGAAAGGCTTCTACAGGATCAGCGGGCGGTAGGAACTGCAGGGATCCGTCAGCTACCCAGCACGTCTCGACTTCCACCATCGCTTCGGCCGCATCTCGAATTAGCTCGAAGCCTTTGTCACCCGCCGAGTTTTCAAGAACCTTGCTCACCACCCCGGTGACCGGCTGCTTTGCCGCGTTGGCAGGAGTGAAGCGGACTCGATCGCCCGCCTGCATTGTGCTCCCGGTGAGCTCATTTTGTGGCAAGGTGGCCCGGGCGGCGGCGACCATCTCGGTCATTTCCGAGGCCATGAGTTGCCGGGCGGATTTGACTGCATTGTGGTCGCCACGCTTATGAGCGGCATACAAGTCGCGCTCGGCTCTGCTGAAATCGGCCGAGCGATAGTGCTCGGCCGGGGCGAAGAACCGGTACCCGTTGAAGGATGTCTCAGCGTAAAAATCGCCGGGAAGCGAATAGCGAGTAGCTTCGTACCTCGTGTTGATCCCGTACAGGGGGAGCCTGGTGGGAGCGGTGGATGGCAAGCGCAGCAAAATACGTGATCTGGTGATATCGGCCGGCTCTGCATCGGTGGTCGTTGCAGGTCGAGGCAATACCTCACGCTGCGCATTGATCTCGTGCCAGCCCTTCATCCATTCGCGCATCGCAGGTACGCCATCGCCTACGTTGCCCCCCAACGTTGCCATCAGATCCTTATCCCAGGCTGGAACGCACTTCATGCCCTGTTCTGCAGCCCGTCGACCTAGTTCATAAGGAGACAGCTGGACGGGCGAGGAGATTGCACTCGTGCTTTCAAACTTGAAGGCCTCAACCAGGGACTCCCTGACGGCCTCCGCCGCCACGTGGAGCACTCTTTCACCTTTGGTGAAGGGGTCGCCGTTGACCTGCACCACACCCCCTTGGGACACAGCGATACGGACAGATACGTCTTCGCGGACCAGCGTGGCGTAGCGCCATTTGCCAATGGTGGACGGGCCAGACTCCTCCCAAGGTGAGACTTCCGCGTTGAGCTCGGCGGCGAGTTTTTCAACGATGGCCATCCCCTCGTAAAGGCGATTCTCAGGGCCGTCTTCCAGGCTTTCATCGGCATCATCCGACCATTCCAGCCGGGCACTGGAGAACCCCTGCTGAAGGAGGTTCTGGGCAAAGATGTTCGCGAAGCTGCGGTCAAGGCCCCGCAGTTCTCCGCCACGGATCGGGTTCTGCACTGCGGTCTCGCACAGAACGAGGTGACCGGCGGGGCGTATCTCGAAAATCATTTCGCTATCGATGAAACGATCGCCGTTCGACTCCAGGTAGTGGGTGAGGCAGAGACGTGGCGACGATTCCGCTGGCAGACGCTCGATAATGAGATCCGTGTAGGGCGGATTGACGAGCCGGACGTAGCTGTTGAATCCCGTCATCAGCCGCTCTGCCAGGCCAGCCTCTGATAGCAGCTTGGAGACGGACCGGGCTGCCCGTTCACCTGGGCCGTAGGCGACATCTGGATAGTCGACCAAGACGTGAAATGGTATTTGCTTGCCGTCGGCGAATGCCCGGCGAACGGCCTGCTTGTGAGCTGCAGTCAGCGCTTTTGCGGGTGTGATCTGGTCTGTCGCGAATGCCTGGTTACGGAAATGGACCTCCACTGTTCCGTCCGAGGCCCTCCTGGTGACCGCGACTGTCTTGAATTGGTGTTGGGATACCAGCCATGCCTCCGTGGGCTCGATCGAGCTGCTGCCCGCCGCTGCGCCAACGCGCTCAGGCTCCCAAGCGTCATCGATCGATGCTGCCTGGATCTGGTCTTGAGGATGAGGCGCTGCAGGGGAGGTATCTACCGGCTGCTCTGCGGTATCGAGACGAAGGCGTTCGGCTTGGGCGAAGTCTATCGCCTGCTTTCGGTCGAGCGCCTCAACGCTGCAGGGGAAGCGACCATCCTGGAATACCACAAGGTACTCAGACACCATGCCGCGACGGCCAAACTTGGCTACTTCATGGGCCTTCACGACTCGCGCAGGACCAGTGCGCTTACGTGCCGACTTGATTGCCGGAAGCATGAAGGCTGCGACAGATGACCGTTCAGGCGCAGCTGCAGCGATTGTGTGCGACTGGTCTGGCTCAGGATCCAGAAGGGAAGGGTACTCGGCAACAACATCGAAAGGGACCTGCTTGCCCTCCGAGAGAGCTTTCATCACCACGTCGTAGTGCGTTACGGCCTCTTCCAGCGCCGCGATGGCCTCTTGGTCGCCGGCGAGCGCACGCTGATGCCGCCATGCCGCAACACCGTAGGAAAGCTCGGAAAGCCTGCCAATTCGCCCAGCCTCGGAACTTGCGGAAACCTTCATCGGTGTGGCGAGCTCGCGTCGAGCGGAAATCCACTCTGCCGAACTCATCTGCCAGGGGGCCTTTTCGACGCCGGCGTTTTGTCCCGCGGCGACTGAAACAGCTTCAAGATTGCTCGGGATGGGGACGTAGAATATCTCCGACATTTCCATCTGGCGCGACCTGGCCTTGGGGAAGTGGCGGATAATTTCGGGGAGGGTGAAGCGGAGGTTGGTGCGTCGGTAGAGGGCTCCATCTTTCTCGAAACCCAGCTCCGTTACCGACTGGGGGATCACTCCCCCAGGTAATGACCGCAGGACAAGCGACTTGCCTTCTGGATCTTGTTGGACGTTTAGCTCTACATCATGTTCAGAAAGGTCGATCCAGGTTGGCATCCACTTACCTCATCTCATTTTCAGCTGCGCCTCCGCTGAGAGAAGAAGTGCTTGAGGAGGCGCTCGAATTCATTGGTTTTCTCGGCTGCCTGGGCGATGGTTTCAAGCGCGGCCAGGGTGGAGGCCTTGCTGCCATACTTCAGCTGCAGCTGCTCAAAGATCTTGTCCATCTCCTGCTCCGGGAGATGTTTCTCGACGTTTTTCTTCGTCGCGTCCATCAGGTGGATCAGCGTCATTTCTGGGGTAGCGCAGTGCATCTCGAACTGCCCCAGGGGATCCTCGAACTTTGCGAGCTCGTACATCCTCTCGTCGGTGAGCTTGGGATGGACCATGCTCTGTACGATGCGGAAGTCACCCTCGTATGGCGCGATGCTTTTCTTGTATGGGTAGTCACCTCCTAGAAAAACTCGCCCGTCCACAGGTTTGCGGTACCAGGCGGTGGAGTGCGTCAAAGCAGCGCTTTGGAAGCAGAACTTCGCCAGGCGGATGCCATAGAGCTCAAAAAGGACCTCGGCATCTTTTCCCGTCCTGAAGTAAACCCCTTGCGCGACCCGAACGATCTGTTTGTCCCGCTTTAGGGCGTATGCTTCGTGCTTGTCGGTGTTCACCCCGACAAGCAAGACATCATGTCGTTCGTCCATCAATCGAAAACCATCATATTAAGATTAGTATTTATAATCAAACGAAAGTAAAACAGAGGCGTCGTCACATCGCCTCTCCCTCTGGTGGCAGCAAATGGGCATAGATCTGTGTTGTGGCAAGATCCTCATGCCCAAGATTCTCCTTGATCTGCAAAATCGGCACGCCTCTGGCGAACATGACGCTCGCGGCCGTATGGCGGAGCACATGTGCGCCACAACGCTTCAGCTTTCCTGCCAGCCCAGCAGACTGCAGGTGCCGGGATACCTGTTGGTACACAAGCGATCCGGAGAGACGTCGTCCAGCCCTTGAGATGAAGAGCAGATCGCTTTCCCGCTCGTGCTGCTGCAAAACTTCGGCCCGGGTCTTGAGCCATGCACGCATGGGATCGAGGGCGCGGTCGTCATGTGAAAAGTCGATCAGCCGCTCCTTATTCCCTTTTCCTACTACCCTCATCCGGCGGTAGTGAAGGTCCAGTCCACTAATAGTGGCATTACAGATCTCTTCGTTCCGGAGACCGGTCGCAAGCCCTAAGCTGACTATGGCGGAATCCCTGACTTTCGCTGGGCCATGACTTGAGTCTATCACCTGTAAGAGATGACGCTGGTCTCGCCACATCAAAACCGGAGGCAGTCTCTTTGGCCGGTTTCCTCCACCTGGCGTGCCAGGCCTGCGGCCCGTGTGTCTCGGCAGGCGTTCCATTGGACTATCCGTCACGACTCCGGTTTCAACAAGCCAGTGGAACAAGGCGCACAGCGCAGAGTGGCGCAAGACCTGATATGCCCTGGAATAGGGCTTCCCGCCGACGCCAGGAGCTCGGAGGAACGCTATCACGCAATCATCGTCAAGCGCATTGGGGAACGCTTCCTCGCTTCGACTGTCTATGTAGCGCAGGAAGCCGGTCGCCACTGCGCAATAGACGCGAATCGTCTTCGACGAATACGGGCTGGCGAAGGCGGTCCTCAGCCAGTTCTCGAATGCGTCGACGGCGAATGCGGGAGTGGTCACGGAAAGAGATCCAATTTTCGTGTATAAATTTGATTTCAGAGTAGCTACAGAGTGCCTATATGTTTCACGTTGGCGCTGTTAAACTATAAAACAATGCGAGTCATAGCCACAGAGGAACCCACATGCAGACGATGACCTTGGCCCTGAAATCACTGGTTGACCAGGTGAAGCAAGGCCCGGCGCTGGGTAATTCTCAAGCCTCCAGCCCCTCGCGCAGCGTCAAGATCGCTGATGTCCGGGAAGCTGCAGCCGAAGCCAAAGAATCCCTCCAGCTCAGGTACCGCTAAACTCAGGCGGGCCTTATAACCAATTAAAAGTCGCTATTCTGCGGACAAGAGTCTACAAAAAAGGGGCGTCAGACCAGTGGTTTGGCGCCCCTTTCTTTATGCCCTAAAGCGATGGCCGTGTGCCATTATTTTCATCTCGAAATGTCGCGTCTGCCATAACTTTGGCGCCAGAAAAATCGAGATAGCAGACCTCGGGGATTTCGTAATCGCGGTCGCCAATGCTTTCGTCCGGGAAGGCCTCCTGAAGCTCGCCGACGTCAACGCGCATGACTGCCGGCAGCCGCCCTGAGCTAGCCACGATAGCGCCACTGCACACATCGAACTCATAAGTCTCATCGCAGCAATGGAGCAGGGCGGTTCCGCGGGAGAGCTGGCGAGCGATAGCAGGAAGCACCCCCGCAGAGTGGATCGCTGTGACGCCGGCGGGAGTGACGCTGACTTGGGGCCACGAGCCCCCCAGCTGGTTCGGCTCGGATCCGCCTGTCCTCTCGGCGTAACCCAGGAGCACCAGGTGGGTGAGATTTTCAGCACCATGTGCGCCATCGCCGCCCCGAGTGTCGCCCCACGCATATCCCGCAGCACCCTCTGCCGAGGTCAGGTAAATTCGGGCCAATTCGCCTAAATCAGGGTCCGACTTCACACCGGGAAGCAGCGACTTGAGACCTAGAGATGTCAACGGTGCATCACCGCACGCCCCTGGGTAGCTGCCGCGGAATAGGTACACTTCGCTATCCAGGAGCTTCGGTGACAATGCGAGCACGGCGCACATGGGCACCGTCTGCGGGCCTATCCCATCACACACGAGCGCCGCGTAATGGGGGGCGGCCAACACATGACCACCTGGTAGCTGCACGGGTTTCACACCCTGCTGAAGGCCCTGCCCGAGTGCTCGAAAAATCCGGTCCGCGAATCGCCGATGCGGATCCTGGACGATCATCCTGTTTTCAAGCGCCATGAGGGCTCGCAGCTCCTCATGACAGCTCTCGACCAGGGAGCTGTCACTCGAATCACGGTAGCGCTCGATGTCATCCATCAGCTTCTGATGAGGATTTGCGACATCAAAGGTCAAGTGGGCCAATCGACACGAGAAAGGCCAGGGAGTCTGACCATAGGTGCCGGGAAAACGCATTTCCCGTACCGTCGTCCAGAAACGATGCAGCTGCTCCAGATCATCGAAGCGCTGCAGGAGATCCGTCACCCGGTCGCGTACTCCGGTGACTGGCCAGTGCTCCTCTGCAGGCCAGTGCGCCAGAACGTCGTCGATACTGTTCAACATGTCTGTGTACCTGTGTTAAGGACGAGGACCTTCAAGCTCTAAGTCCGGCTCGAAGTCGAAGTCACTGGCGTCGAAAATGTCATCCGGGGCGCCTGCCGCAACCGCGGCCGTCATCTGGTCCCGGTGTTCTGCCTCGAATTCCTCACGGAAGTCGGGATGGAAGCTGAGTACATATCGAGCCATTCGCTCCGCATCACGCGAGGCACGGAAAATCTCCTTCTTGTCGTTGCGGAGGACCTGCAGGTAGTGGTCGACGTAGCCCGCATGCCCATCGACGCTTCCGGGCAGCGCAAGCCGCATGGCCATCATGGCGCTGGCCATCTCCGCACGCAGTTCCTCGCGAGCATATTCATCTGAGTCGCGGCTGGGCCCGAACTCACGAGCTAGGCGACTTTCGTGACCTGACCAGTGTGCGATCTCGTGCAGCAGAGTGGTGTAGTACTCGGCGTCGGAGGAGAACGACTCCCTGTCGGGCATATAGATCCTGTCCTCGGAAGGGGAGTAGCCTGCGCGGCGGAAGCCATGGACGATGTCGGCCCCGCAAGCCTCAATGATCTCCTCGCAGATATCCCGAGTCTCGGATGAAAGCAGCTTCTCTCCGCGGCCAGTGGTCTCCAGCTCAGGAGCCCCGTCCATTTGTGCCAGGTTGAAAACCGAGTAACTGCGAAGAAGCGGTATGACGCGAACTTCTGGTTCGCCGGTCGCACTCAGCTCGCCGGTTTCCTTGGTGAGACGCTTGTAGAAGTAGATCTTGGAGCCGCTTTCACCGCCACGGACTTGCCAGCCTTGAGCTTGCGCGGTCTTGTAGGAGCACCACCGGTTCTCTTGGTAACCCTGCGAAAGAAGTAGCATCACGTTGATGCCATGATAGGGCTTGCCGGTTACGGGATTCATCGGCCATCGCGGTGTGTTATCCCACTCGCATCGCCAAGGCTCTGCTCCAGCTTCGATGGCGGATATGATCTGATCCGTCACCTCTTGGTAGTGGTCACGAGGCGCACCTCGCTCGTGCTTCCCTTTTTTCCCAGCTCCAGCGCCCTTCCGTCGACCAGGTTCGGCTGCTGCTTCGAGGGGATCAATCGGCTCCTCGATCGGGGGAGGGCTGGATGGCAATGCCGGTGACGACGAGGCTGCCGGCGCCTCATCGCTCATGCTCAAGCGGACCGACGGGCCATCGGCGCTAAAGCTCCGATCATCGCCGCGCTCCCACAGCATGGCAGTCGCTTCTGCCGTCTTACGATCATCCTTGACCCTGGAAATCTGCTCAGACGTGGCGTTGGAATCGTGTCGGAGTAACTCTTCGACCTGCAGCGCTTCTTGCGCAGCCTTATACAGCGCATCTTGTTGCTGACTGACGCTGAATTTTTGCAGCCACTCAGGGCCAAACTCGTTTCTAAGCTGCTGCAGAACGGCCGCATGCTGAGTCCCAAGGCCTGGGTAGCTGGAGCGACTCCAGCAGTTGTTCAGCTCGGCTTTCCAGCTTCGGCCTTTCAGGGTGCGGAAGACCCTGATGGCCTCCAGTTGCAACAAAGAAAGCTTCGTGTCCTGCCGGCTGGCATTGTTAGAGGCTACAGGAGCATGGGCCGGCGGCGCCTGTGTCGCCGAATCGCTGGGACGAAGGCGTTTGATCAGGGCCATCAGCCTTACTCCCCGTCCAGATCTTCGGCATCCTGCAGATCGCCCGGGACGGCGTCCAGCCCGAGGTCACGGACTTCCTGCCAGCCCAGATCGTCGTGGGGGATATCACGGGCGCCGACTTCAGGCAGGATCTTCTGTGTATTGGTGTTGGCGGTATCGCTCATGGCAGTCTCCATCTAGGGGGAAATCACCATGATTCTATTAACTGAGGCGTTTAAAAACAAACGATAGTCAATTTTGAGCGCGAAAAGACCCGTCGCCGGGCCTGGCAGGATGCCAAGAAAAGAAGGCCAGCTCCATCTGGGAAGCACATGGTGCGCCGGAGCCGGTAAGGGAAGGGGGAGCGCTTTAGGCGGGACTTAGCCGATGCAGGTACGGAAGTAGTCCATGCGACCTTTGAATTTGAGGCCTGCAAGATCATCCATATCGGACAAGGCGTCCTCAGTAATCTTGTCCAGCATGACGAGCTTCATGGCTCGAATCACCTCATTGCTTTCCTCAGGTTCCAGCATTCCGACAACCATCCGGAAGGCGACGTCTTCGACGAGGCGATCAGCGGCCGCGACAGCCACCACCACATCCAAAACTGCTTTCCGAACCACGGGCTGGTATGTCTCGTCGGAGTACGTCTCAACGAATTCCTCACGCTCATTCGGATCAGCGATCTCCACCTCGGCATACTGCTCAATGGCGTCGGCCAGCAAGGCCTCCGAGACAACTGTTTGAATGAGTCCGTCGAATACTTCTTTTGCGTTTTCCATCGTCACGTGTTCCTTGAAGCTAGCGCGACCTAGATGCTGGTAGGCCGCGCAGAGGAAGTGTTCATTATTGGTAGCTTGGTCGCTACTCTTTTTTGAGCATCACCGCCAGCTCCTGGGGAAGTGGCGCACCTTCAAATACCTTTACCTGGCCCTTGTCCCGGTCCCGGTAAAGAATCATCGGAGTTCTTCGAAACCCCGCCTGGCGGAATAGAGCCAGGTTGTCCGCAAGGTTTTGGCGAATGTCTTCGGTGACTGTCGCCGGCTGCAGCTGACGCTTCGCCATCTCAGCCATCGGGATCAGCACGCCTTCGGTAGCTGCCTGCTGGTAGATCGCTGCGTTCAACTCGTTGCTCGACGCCCGGAGAATGGAAATCGGGATCCAGCGAACTTGAACGTCACCTGCGGCAACCGGCGCCCGGAGCATGCCCCATAACTCGTGGCAGTACGCGCAGTTCGGATCGAAGAAGGCGTACATCACGCGATCAGCATCCCCCTCCGCCAGCCATTTCAGCTGCTCGGCCTGCTTCCAAGCATGAGCCAGACTGTCTGCGGACTGACTACTCTGCGGAACCGGTTCTACACTCGCAGTACGAGCCAGATCCACGCTGGTAAGATTGGCGCCTTGTGTATCGAACATCACACCGGCTAACAGACTTTTGCCATCGGGCGTGACGTAGAACAAGCGCTTTTCGGCACCGTTATCGACAACGATCCCTTTCATACCAGAAGCCGCTGGGAACGCCTGAACGATCATGTTCCCCTTGGACATGAGGTAGGACTCCACGGGAGTCACCTCAGCCGTTTCGGCGGCGGCAGCATGGCTTGCAAAAGCAGCCAGAGCAATGGGTGATAGCACTTTGCCGACTAACGTACCCAATATCGAACCCTCCCTACGTCGGAATGAATAAATTTTTGACGGTTTATGTAGAAGCCCACCCCGCCAGTACGGAAAGCTGACATCAGGCGACCCTGATATTCGATCGGAAGGCTCGGGAACTTTCCGTCGCACGCTTGCCCCTTCGTGTGGTACGAGTCCCGTGCTGCACCCTCTGTAGCCTCGTTGGTTTCCTTCGTCCGATATCCACTGTTGACCTGGTAGGGCTCTTTGAAGCCATAGGCAAGCTCCAGCCATCCCTGTTGACCCCGGAGGAGGTTGAGCAGCCGCAAATCGATCTCCGTAGCCTTGCCTGCACGGACATCTCGCAGCATGTGGCAGGCCTCGCGGTATCCAGCCAAATCGAGGTGGCCATCTCGCCAGTAGCAGATCTGCTTGTGCTCGCCGGTAGATGGCCGATAGAGGTTCAACACCCGAGGCTTTGCCCAGAATGCCGCTGCGTCCGCCTGGTTCGCGTAATTGGCAGGCAGCAGCAAGCCGGTTGAAGCGAGCAACGGGGCGCTGAAAGTGAAGGCCCCCATGCCGGTGATCCCAGCCACTACAGAGCGTTTCAGCAAATCTCGGCGGGACATGGCCAACTCAATGCTCATGCACGCCCCCCAATCAGCGACTCCAGGTTGCTCATGACATCCTCCATTTCCTGGTCCTTGCCCGCTTTCTCAGGCTTAGGAGGAACCGGGTATTCGGAGCCCTGCGTCGCGGCCTGGATGATGTTCTCCACCATTGCACCTGCTTCAGCGGCGGGCGCCCCAAGACCCAAGGCGATACTGTTCAACGACACTCGGGTAGCCTGCTCGTCGAGCAGGCCACCTTGTCCTGCTGGAGGCGTCTCTTCTGCAGGGCGCTGGACCCGACCTTCCAGCGCGGTTTCGATGATTGGTATAGCGGCAGATGCCAGCGCCACGATGTCGATGCCGAACGGTTCACGCGGAACTTCGGCGAAGATGTTGATCGAAGCGAGCTGGCCACCGTCGAATACGATTCCTGCATCATCACCGGCGGCCACCACAGGGGCTGCTGCGAGAGCAGGTTGATCCGCGCCACCCGGCGCCTGGGCAAGAGAGGGCATAGCGTCGCTATCGCTCGTCGGCGCTTGTGCAAGCGCACTCCCATTCCCAACTGCGCCGCCGGCACTGCCATCGTCCTGGTCGACCACTGGCGCAACCGCCGAGTCGTCGTATCCCAGCAACAAGCAGATCCCCCGCTCCACACCCAGCTTCGCGGTGAGGTACTGCTTGTAGCGCTCTCCAGCCTCTACTTCGGCCACATATCCGAAGAAGCCATCAGTGGAGCGCTGTTTCGCGAGCGGAAGTGAGCGCAGTGTTTCACGTAGTTCTTGTGTGTTGATGCTGAAAGCCTTCAGCTCAGCCTCGTTGGGCGGGATCACCTTCACGAAATGATTTAGCTGGTATTCCTTGCTCAAGCGTTTACCAGAGAAGTCTGCATAGAACATTCGAGCGCGGATGATATCCGACTTCACCATGAAGTGGATCTCACCCTCAACCTGCTCTTTGAAGTCCTGGAGTTCTACGCGGCTGACACGTTCAATTCGTGCACCAGTGTTACCGCGATAACTTCCTGCACCATCATCGGCCATCTCGTAGCCGTCCACCACTGACACGTAGGCCTCCCCGGCAAGTTTAACGGCCAAGTCAAAGGTATCGGTTGGGTCCTCAAGTTTTCCGAAAATCTTGATGTTGCTGTTAGAGACAATGGCGAGCGTCTCTTCTTTCGATGTTCTGTAGAACGCCTGCAGGTCCTGGCCTGCCGCGATGAGAGCAAATCCGAGGCTACGAGCCTGAGCCCACATCAGTGCCGCGTCGTCAGGGATGTAATAACCTAGTTCATCAAATATCGCGATGAATGGGGTTGGGGCCGTAGTCTGTCGAGAGTCTAACAACTCCAACTTGCTACCCTCAACTTTATTACCCAGTTGGGCACCCATCATGCCTTTCATGCCAGCCACAATGATCTTCCCAAGGTTGCCTAACTCGGGACGACTTTTCTCCAGTGCCGGAAGTAGAGCAAGGAAGATGCGTCGATTGACAACAACGTCCTTTAGTACCACTTCCCCTTGAGGCGTATGGTAAATATGCCCGTAGGTATCGGCAAGGGAGCTCAGAATACGGGTGAACTGCATTTGCTGATACCCGTACTGCTCGTTAAAGGTTGCCGACTGATTCTCACCTTTATCGCGCTTATAACCTGGCACGTCATACAAGAAGGCTTGCATCATGTCCCTGGACTTCTGGCTGATGTTAACATTATTCATCAGCTCGAAATATTTAGGGTAGGGCAGGGCCTCCCGAATAGCACCGATATGCAACATGAGCAAACTTTGGTCGCGCAGATCCACCAGCGCCGGCATAACCGAACTGATGAAGCTAATTGCACGCCCCTTCCACATATCACCTTTGGCATCGCCGGCATCCATCAAACTAACCACGAGCTGAATTAGGCTCTCGCTGTTGCCTACCGCAAACGGGTTATAGGTATTTGAAAGTTTGTCGGATCGCTTTTTCGTTGTGTCAGCGTTGCCGGTCATGTAGTTGATTACCAGGAGGTCGTCTTCGCGCCCCATGGAACGGACCATTGAAAAAATCTTGGCGTAGAGACTTACATCGCCCTTTCCGTCTGTATATGCGAAGCCCGACCCCCAAACCAGGGCATTATAAGCGATTGAAATCAGCCCTTCGGTTTTACCGGCCCCGGTCGAGCCTATAATGAAAGCGTGTGTTCTAAGATCTTCGTTGGCCGCCCATATTTCCGCATTATCGGACTTCCGATTACCAATGAAGGCGATGCCACGAGACTGCTGAGGCTTGCCAGTACCTGGGTGCTTATCGTTGCGATCCAGTTCGTTCAGAGACTTGCGCTTCCTGAACGGAATATCTGGCTTGCGCGAGAGTGGAATAAAGCTGTAGATCAAGCCAAGAACAAGACTCAGCTCAAACAGCGCAGGAAGAAAGAATAGCGGAAACACCAGTATGACGTAGACGATAAGAATCGCGTGAAACGACGAAAAGTCTTCCAGGATCTGTTCGAAAAACGGCCGCGTATCCCGAAAGATTCGCGTCCGTTTAATCTCGTGATGCTTCTCTACGCCGTGAACCATGCGCCTATACCCAGTTATTCAGCGACTTGGAAAGCGAGTTTGGGATCGCAGCCAGGTCCTACCGACTGCCCAGCATCGATGCTCGGTGCCAGTCCGAAGGCTTCCAGACCAGTCGCCACATCACTCGACATCGCCGGCGCGTTGTCGCGCATCCCTTGCTTCCGAGCTGTTTCGGCAGCGTTGTAGATCTGCTTTGCGATGTCCTCAGGACTCATGGCCTGCAGCTGGTCTGGGTTCGCAATGGGATCTGCTTGTAGGTGATCAGGAGCGCTCTGCCAGTCAAACGGATGTACAGTTACAGGGACTGGGGCGCCGCTGTCCGCCACTCGGACTGCAGGATGCGCTGCATCCAGCGACGAGAGAGCCGACGGCTCAATATTGCCCCCTTTGCCAGAGACGACATCGATATAGGCACTGACAAAGAGGTAGCCTAACCAAGCGAGCAGGGCGAGTCCCACCAGCTTCATTACCGACAACTTCTTGGTCAGCAGACTGTTCACCTGAGTGATCAGGTATACGCCGTCGGTCTCGCTCGCCACTTGCGCTTTAAACAGCGAGGTCATAGCGCCTTTATCCGAGCCGTATTTTTCGGGGGCCTTGGCCACCACAAACAGATTGCCATCCGCCTCTTTTTCCAAGATGAAACTCAGTGTGTCATCCCCATAGTCAGAGAGATTCAGGGTGTGCAACTGATATGCCGGCGATTTGATTTCGAACGAAAGTCGCTTACGCTTACGTTTAACCGAAACGTTTTTGGGGGCGCGGCGAATAAAGTTCGCGAGGCGCTCAATCATCACTTTCTTCATCTACCATCTCCCCAAGAGCAGTTTTAATTCCTACCAGCGCCGATTCAATACGCGGATTCATGATTGCCGATTTAGCGACAACCTCTGACAACCAATGTGAGCGCAAACCACAGGCTTCTACGCTGGCAACGTCCATGCCGATATCGCACAACGAATACCAAGTGACACGATCAACTGCCTTTAACCATCTGAACCAATTTGGCGCAAGCACACCATTTGCTGAAGCCGCTGCCTTCATTCCCATCAGCACTGTGCGCTTATACGCATATCGACTTACTACACGCTTAACTACCTTGGTATTTGCATACTGGTGCAATGCACGTTTTGCATGTAACGAATTCAGCAAGGCAATCTTTTTCATTCGCTTTGCCCTCACATATGCACGGGCGAGCTCATTAATTATTTTAAGCGCGAGGTCGTTGTCATGGTTCATCTGGGCTGCAAATGCGGCAAAGAGCGAACGCTCATAGGGCTTCAAGGAATCGACCCCCTCCCAAGGCTTACCAAGTTGCGCAACAAGAATTGCCCTGGCCCGCGACAGCTTTAACGCCTCTTTGTTATCCAGCAACTCAATATCTGCAGGATCTTCCTCCTCGCCCAATGCAGCAGTTCTGACCAAAAACTGGTGCCGCCGGGCGTAATCACGCACCTTAGCCCGCATACCATGCACCGAGTGATTGAGTGGCAGCGCGATAAAATCAGTTTCGAGGGCCGGCAAGATAACCGGCCATTGGCTCGCTTCCTGTTTCGCTAGACTGACAGTTGTATGTTTATTCGAATACTTATTGCCGCGATCGGGCGCCCGGTACATAAGATACCCAAACACGCTGGTAAGGATAACCAGTACATACCAGCGGAGCTCCCGGCTCGCGACGATGCCCGAAGACCAAAGTGACTTAGGGGTTGCATCAGCTGGATGGGTGCTCGAAAGCCATTCGATCAACGCCAACCTACCATCTGCATCAAAAAGAATTAGGCTCGCTTCGAATCTTCTGAGAGACATAACAACGGTAGAAATTTTTTCGTGCCCAAAGTACCAAAGCGCGATGATGCCTACGAAAATAAAGACGATAACCCAGAGCAGCTCATCAGTATTGGACTTATTGACATTACCGCGGTTCATTGCTGCCCCCGGACTTCTTTAAGATTGTTCCATACACGATGCTTGTAGCGATAGTTCTTGTCGGGCGTGCGGGAGTGGTAGTTACCAACGCCTTTCCAAAAATCATCACTCCCCAGCACGCTACGCTGAATGTAATAAGTACCGATAAAAATATTCAGGCATTCGTTGTTGACGAGCATGTCTCTGGTTATTCCAAACTTGGAGAGTTCCGCGAGATGAATGCTATTAATTTGCATGAGCCCCATATCGTAGGAGCCGTTCTTGTTGTAAGAGACTTTTCCAGTCGTGCCACCTTCGGTGCGAATGATGGCCTTGACCAAGTCGGGATGCGCACGGTAATGAGCCGCTGCTCGGACGATGCAGACCTCGCGAGCTTGGCCAGTAATGTGCGGACTAGGGGCCGCCATTGGCAGAGCGTCAATCACGAACGCCCCTCCTGACGCAGGAGCCACGACTTGAAACTAAAAAGGCGTCGTTCACGGATCTGGGCCACTCGGAACCTGGTGACCAAGAAACGGGTGATGCTCAACGCGAGAACGCCGAAGGACATGAGGCCGTGGTTGATAGGACTGGGCGACCAGGGCACTAGCGCGAGGAACACGCCGGCAACAATCGCCATCAGGCCAAACAGTACGGAAAGCGCATGCAGATACCGGCAACGGGCATCGAGATCCTTCTCGCTCAGGTGAAGCCGGGAGACCGCATCCGAGAAGCTTTCTTCCCGATAGGTACGCCCCGTAAGGGACTTCAGCAGGTTGTAGATCCGCTTAGCGTTGTGGCGAGCCTCACGCCAATCACCGGTGACGGTCCAAACCCATTTTTTGCCCACCCAGGCAGTAGCCCGGCCAACTTTACGTAGCGCGCCGCCCTTGTTGGTCACCTCAGACATGGCTCGCTCCTGCGGGCTGGGTAACCCTCATCATGGTTAGGGCGTACTCTGTCGTGGCCACCAACCGTTTCAGGGATGAAGAAGCCCTGGCCTTAAGTGCCTCCAGCGGGAAACCGTGAGTAAACTCAGGACGGGATAGAATCGCTGCAGCCGCATCAACATCGGCGGCATCCTTCAACGCACCCAGAACCTCGCCGCGACAATATTCCCAAGAGGAAAGCAGTACCTCTGCCGCGTGCTGAATAAGCAGACGATGCAGCATTTCCTGAGGGGCAGCAGACAGCCCAGAGCCACCGTTACCGAGGCGCGTCACTTGCTCCGACACTTGCTCGACCAGAAACACGGCCAACTCCGACAACAGGTCCTCAGCTTTCACCTGCAGGCCAGGTACCTGCGATATAACGATGGCGAAGTAGCGCTCGACCTCCAACGACAGCGGGGCTACTGAAGTGAGCAGCGCGAGCTGGGCACCGAGATGATCACCAGTAGGAAGTCCGCCGAGGGAAACCTTTTGGGATGCGGCCCACGCCCCATCGACCATAGCCCCCAAAAACTCGACGGTGACTTCGGGATACTCTCCGGCCGGCATACCGCCGCGGGAGATCACTGACGAGATCCACTGGCTGGCCACGAGCTCGGCGGTGAAACCATGCAGGTGTTTCTTGGCCCAGGCGGCATCGAGCTCCTGAGGATCCACTCGCCCTGCAATATGCTGGGCGAGGCCAGTAGAAACGAGAGACATGCGACGTACAGCCTCAGCGATCCTCGCCGGATCTGCGTCATGCCCCGGGTAGATTGTTGCTGCCTTGAAGACTGGAGCCAGGCCCTTGAGGACCTCGGCGAAACCTGGCACCAGGGCTGCGGACGGGGCTTCTGGCTGCGAAGCCTCATCAGCCTTTGGCTCTGCAGGTAGCTCCGACTTAGGTTCCGGTGCAGCCGGGGAGACGACTTGCGTCTCGATCACAACCTGACTGGTCGGCGCCGGCGATACCTCCGCCTGGGCTGCAGCTTGCTCGGGCTTGCCGAGCAGCATGTTTTCAAATTCGTCCAGTAGTGAACCGCCTTGTGCAGCAGCTGGCTCCACTGCCGCCTGAGTGGCAGTGGTTTGTTCACCGCTGGAAAAACGCTCCACCTCTTGCTTGTGAAGCTTGCGCAACATCGACATCAGGAAGCCTCCGCCGTAGCAGCTTCGACGTAGTCAGCAAAGCGATCGCCCAGCACGTACTGCAGTTGGTCGAGCATGATGCTGTTGCCTGATCGAGGAAGGGACTCGATAATCAGCGCCGTGGTGGCCATTCGCCAGAACTGGCTTAGGAATGAGTTCCGCTCGCTGACCAAACGGACCCGGGCGCCGAACAGGGAGTTGCCCTCACCCTCCAGGGCGAAAGCCAAGTCGCCACCGATCCGCCTGGCCGCGAGCTCGGTTTCAGCTGCAGCCAACAGGGCAGGGGCATAGGTCGAATGATTGAACACAGCCTCGACCGGAACAGACTCATCGCCGAATTTGAAGGTCCACCCACGCTCACCCGCCAGGTGGATCATGATGTGCTCAAAATCGCTGTACTCGATTCGACTAGATGCTTTGACCATAGGGAAAGATCACTTTAGAAGCACGTCATAGACAAACAAAAGTGAGCTTAACAATACGCTAAAAAAACTGCAAAGGCATTTGCTATTTTTTTGGCGGAATGGTCAGCAAGAATATTGGCGGTGCGGCTTTCGCCCTCTCGATAAGGCCCTCAGTTTCTGCCCTGGAAAGCTCACCATCTGAAACAGCGGCGTTGTAGGCAGCGATCAATGCTGGATCGCCAGTGCGGGTTATGAACCCCCTCACCACCTGAACTTCACTGGACTGCAGGGTAGGGCTGCGATCCTGGAAATACGCGAAGGCGAGAGCCGTGCAACCAGCAGCGAGAGCCGCCATGGGCAAGGCTCGCTTGAGGGAAGGGCAGCTAGAAAACAGGGCGATGACGGTGTTCAAGTTCTTCTTCCTGTTCGTCCTGCAAAACATCGAGCTGGCTGATCAGCTGAGCAGCCAGCTCGGCATCGCCCTCCAGGGCAACCTGCATGGCATGGTTGACCATGTGTGAAACTTCGCTGCCACGCTCCTGCAGCAAGTCCTCGATCCTGGCAGTACAGAGAACATCTCGAAGCCCCTGCGGAGCAGCTTCAAGTACTCGTAGCCCCTTCGTCGTCAGCTGATAGGCGTCGTCGACGAAGCCGCGCTCGGCGAAGCGAGCAGCATGAGACGGCCATGTGCTGGGACGACCAACTCCGTGCTTCATCATTTGTTGCACCAGGGCGGCATCGAGCCCAAGTGCACCGCCCTTCGTTGTGACCGAAGAGGCAGGCCGCCAAGGGAGCATCGGCCGCCGCGCATCCCGACTCCAATCCAGGCTTGCGAGGAAATCAGGCAGGTCGTCCAGATTCGGACGCTCGCGGGCAACCACCAGCCCAGACTCGAATGACTGTCTCGCAATAATGGATAGCGCCGCCTCTCGCAGACTGCCCTGCAGAGAAGGAGGACGCCCCAGATCGAGTCGCTGCAACAGCTCGCTGTTCAGCACGTGGATCGCCTCATGAGCGACCCCATCCGACTGGATGGTCGGAACTGCAGCTTTACGGAACGCCCGGATCCCCCGTACCTTGGCGAGCGCTTCCAGCACCTCAACCGTCGCATCACTGAAAGCACGCGACGATGTGCGGGGATAGGAAATGTCACCAGCCTCGTAGAGCTCCTGCAGCAGCTCCGCCGCCTGGGAGATGCTCAGCCCTGCTGCGGCATTGAGTGACAGCAGCGTATCGCCATAATTGCCTGGCTCGCTCAGTCGCTCAGGTGTAGCCATCGCGACCTCACGCGCCGGCAACGCATCGAGTTGCGCGATAAGTTCGGCCGGGGTAGCTACGCCAGTAACAGGAAGAACCGCTCGAAATGGCTCACCACCGTTCGAGCACGGCATCGACAGCCCTATCAGGCTGTGAGGCAGTCCATGCTCGGCGATCGAGAGGAGGGCGGTCTGAACTCGGCCAACGGTCCGGCCCGTGGAAAAATCAGATAACCCCCCACCAATGAGTCGATCGACAATCCGCCGCGCAACTCCGGCATTGGACAACGCGATATCAACCGGAGACAGCTGAGCCAATCCCCTTACCATCGCATCATTGGTGAGACCGTTGAGCACCAGACGATACGCAGGCTGCCTGCAGCCAGCAGCCTCCATGAGGCCGACAATATCAGCTGCGATTACATGTCCTTCTTGATCATTATCCGTTGCAATCAGCACTCGCCCTTTGCAACGTGCCAGGCAATCGCACAGGTACCGAAATGAATCTTCGCGGATCGGGCGCCGATTGGTTTCCACATATTCCTCACCCCGCAGAGCGATGCCCAGATCGCGCATGTCCTTCGGCGCTTCCAGAACATGGCCGATGGTCGCGCAAATGTCGGCCTGCAGGCCGACACCCTCACACAGGCGCCGGAAAGTCCGAAGCTTTCCAGGCGCCTCAATGATCACCAGATCCCGCCCCATACAGTCTGCCATTCAACGTGGGCGCATGGTCGCGGAGGGTTCCTCACCGTCGAGCCCAGCCTGACGGCCGTCGACGTAGAAGCCCGGCGTCGAACCAAGCCCGGACAGAGCAACGCTTCCACCGAGATACATCGAAGCCTGCCGCGACTGCTCGGCCTCTCGCGCCTTCTCGGCTTGATCTGCCTTGGCGCCCAACCCTTCCTTAATGCGCTCGAAACCACGGGCCAACAGCACTGACGCAGCTCCCAACAACGGACCAATGCTGGCCAGCCCCACCCCAATGCCTTGAGTACGCCCACCAAACCCCATATCACGGCCACCTGGGGAGAACGCTTCAATAACAATTTGTGGAATGGTGAGAGGATTCGCTTGGTGACTGGCCTTGTATGCGTCGACAGCAGCACGCCCCCCCTGAATTATCAGATCCGTTTGCCCATGGGCCTCCTGCACCACGCCCGCCACTATCGTCAGGGCTCCAATAGCTGCTGGAAGAACGACAGCCCATTTAAGATCACATTCCGATACAGCCCGGCAGAATTTACCCCAAATACTTTCTGCCCCCGAACTCAATCGTTCATTCAGTTCGTTCATCTGCTTGTCCCTTTCTATTTTTGATTTCCCAACTCTGTCTCGATCAGAAGACAGAACTCTTCAACTAAGCTTGCGCCTTGAATAGTGGAGTTAGAAAAGCGAGGCAGCCGACCACCGGCCAGGTCCGACATGAACCCAGCATATGCAAGGGTTTGCGCCTTAATTCGGCCAAAAACCTCAGGGGAGACGACCTTGTCCGCGGCGTCCACAAGCACAGAGCAGTTGTCGAGCCGTGCTATGAGCCGGTTGATATTTTCGTCGGTAATAATTTGCATGTTATCGACCCATTTTTATGTTCGAAAAAAGTCGTTCAAGTTTGTCTACAAGTTTACTGACAAGCTCTTGAAGCTCAGCAATAATTTCGACTTTTCCATTTAGACTATCGAGGGCGGACTTCATGGAAGTAGAATGTTTTTCCAGAGTTTCGGCGTAGTCATATCCGAGCTTGCTGCCCATATCGGAAAACCGACCGGAAAGGGTGTCGAAATCCCCCAGAAGCCGCTTCAGATCTTCCGCCGTTTGCGCAGCACCTGGTGCCACCTGACCATCTATCTCCCCCTGCGACTTCAACCAGGTGGCCTTGCGCTCAACGGCATTGGCCAGATCCGAAAGCTGTCCTTCCAGAACGCCATAGCCATCTACGCTCCGCGCTGTGAACTTGTGCCCCACCTCTTTAAAGGAAGTCGAGAACAGGCCGCCAAGGGCGGTTGCGACATTGAAGGGCGCCGAAAAGGCCTTCGATACCAGGTCGGGGCCGAGGCCACCACCGGTGCCGGCGGCCCCATGCTGTTGTACCCCCGCCTCGGCGGGCTCCGCTCGCCGGCCCCGAGACGGGGAGCGATCTCGCTTGTCCCGCCGAGATCCAGTACGGGCTGAGTCTTTCACCGAGGTTTCTTGAGCTGACGCATTGCCTGCATCTGCGAAAACTTGATCGGTACTGGTCGCGGTGGCGCCGGCAGCGGCCCTTTCGGTCGAGGAGGAATCCGCAGGGCCACCACGAGCCTGGTCATTGTCGCTTTGGCCAGGCTGCTCCTTCTGCTCCGCGTCCCGCCGCCAGTCCAACTCCGGCGCACCCATCACTGACCATACGTTGCGATGCACCACCTCTCGGCGGACCTCGCCCGTTAGTTTCCCGTCTTCGTCACGAACCTTGATATCGACCTCGACTGGCTGCCTCCCCAGGTTCTGGGCAGTCAGGACCTCACCAAGTTGCACCCCAGAGTCTTCGAGTGCTTTTTCCAAGCCCACACCCCATAGGGTTTTGGTCTCGCCAGTGGGCAGCTGTAACTGGACGTAGAAGCTTGCCGACTCGTCTTTCTCGAACTTGTAGGGTGCTGCGCCGAAGGCCAAAAGCACCCCAGTAATAGGTGGTCTCTCCATGCTTGGATCCTCCTGTTACTGCGGCGCAAGCCGGCCCATAAGCCGGTCGACAAGCCGCTTGATCCGCTCCCCAATCTGCTGCGCCATCTCCTGCAGGTGCTTGAAGGCGCCATCTTTCGTCCCCGGGAAGCCTTCGGTAGCGGCCGAAATCTTCGAAAGGTTGCGATCGACCGCGTCGGAGTAGTCCAAATTAAGGTCGATGCCTGCTTTCGCGTAACGGGATGCGAGGTCGCCGAACTCGTCCATATGCCGCTGCAGGTTCGCGTAGTTAGAAGCGAAATCCGCGTCCTCCATCAACGAGGAGAAGCGGCGGCCGAACTTCTCATAGGGGCCACCAGGCTTCATCCCGTCGAATATCTCATTGGCCGGCCGACCGGTTGCCTTCAGTTCAGCGATGAACTCACCCATGCCTGACTGCCTGAGTCGGCTGGTCAGCCCGTCGATGCGAGTAGCGTGATCATTGAGCTGCCTCTCCATGACTTGGTGCCCATTGACGGCTCGCTTCTGATAGAAAGAGCGCGCCTGATCGCCCATCGTCTTGAGTGAGCCCAGGACAAGGCTCCCCGCCGCGGAAGCCAGCGCGAAAGGTGCCGACAATGCTTTGCTCAACAGGTCCGTCCCGCCGGCCGTTGGCGTTCCTTCAGGATGAGGCGCTGCGGAGTTCGCTGCAGGGGCAGGGCGCACGGCCTCTGGCCGGGCAGCCCATTCCTGACCTTGGTAGGGCTGGGAGAATGCCTCGTCCGGGATGTGCCGATACTGACCATCCAGCACATCGTCCGGGCTGAGGGTACGAAGGTAAGGCTCCGGAAGACGATCAGCCTCGGGCATTTGGAAGGTGCGCAGGTGAGGCTCGACGCCCATAGCTGCATCTTCGGCGATGTGCACTTCCTCCTGGGCGGGCTGAGCTGCGTCAGGACCTGCAGCCCCCGCCGAATCCTGCGGCAGCGAAGCGAGCACATCGGCAAGCCCGCCATGACTGGGCGGGGCAACCTCTGCCCAAACTCGCTCCACATGAGCACGATGGCCCGCATCGATCGCAGAGCGAATCATGGACTCGATCATCGTCCACTCGATCATCTGGCCTGCGGGATCCGCAGGGTTCTCCGACCAGTCGTGGTTCCGCAGGATCTCGCGCAGCAAATAGATCGAGGAGGGCAGGCCATCCATCAGATCGTCTTGCCCGGCCTGGTCACCAAGCGCCTCCGCAGGCGCAACGACTTCTTCCAGAGCGGACTCGTCTTCCTTACCGGCTTCGCCCTGTTCTTTCAGCGAATCACGAATGGCGGCTTCGTCAGCCGCAGTGTCATCTGCAGGGACTTCAACGAACCCATCGTCGACTTCGCCGACGCCGGCCTCTTCTCCCGGGTTTTCAGACTGCGTTTTCTTCAAGAAGCCCATTCTCGTCCCCTCCAGATGAGATCTGCACTAGAACCGCACTGCCGGCAGGCGCGGCGTATCCGTACTGTGCACAAATTTTACTTTCGTTGCATTATAATAAGCGACTCTAGCAAACATTCCCATATATAGGTGGACCAGAGTCCTCTGGAATCACCTAGGAGAGACCAATGCAGATGTTCTGGACGCTGTTCGCCATCCTTGGGCTGGCTGCTTCGGTTTTCCTTGGAAACATCCAGGACTGGCGAGATACCGAAACGCAGGGAGAGATAGCCGCGATCGCGGGGAGCATGCAGGTCTACAAGGGCGCTGTTGCGGCCTACCAGGCCAGCAACCCAGCTGCCTCAGGAACAATCGCCGACGCGCAGCTTGGCCTCCCCAGCTGGTACGTCAAAGCCCCAGGCATCAGTAACGTCGTGCAAGCCGGGAAGGTGTACGTCTTCTACAGCCAGCCGAAATCAGGCCTGGCCGAACTCCTGCTCAAACGCACGGACAATGCGCTCACCGTAGGCATCAAGCAGAACGGCAACCTGGTGAACCCGAGGCGAGGCGTCATTTCAAGCCTGCCCAGCGCAATCCCGGATGGGAGCGTCGTGTTCTGAGACACCAACCTAACCTATTGATTTTGTTCGTATAATCATTGTTATGTTAAACGGCTATAAAAACATTATTTATTATTCTTTAAATGACTATAAGCCTTGCGCCGCTACTTGAGCAATACGCAATACCGCGCCTCGCGCTAAACGGTCGCAAGCGGAAAACACAAGATCTAGTGCCTGACCAGCTGGTCGGAGCCACCACAGCTAGTAGACGAGGACCAGAATGACCGAGCCTTCCATCGCAATGATTCGTGACGAGGCACTGATCGCTACGCACCTAGCAACGGCACAGCGCCTTCGTATACAGATCCACACAGCACATCCGTTCCACAAGGACGCACTTTTTGGAGACTGGGCGGTGACTGGCGTTTTTGAGAACCAAGAGCAATACGTGGGGCCGCTCAGCGAGCTGGGATTGCAGCTGGTCCCGTCCGCAGGCGTTGCGATAGTGAAATCGCTCCCAGGCCACCGCAGCCTGATGTCCGAGGCTTACAAGGCCCTGCAGGCCCTCAAGGACCAAGCAGCCGCGGTGACTTTGTCGCTAAATGACCCAGCTGCTGGAAAATTGAGTTTGGCGGAGGCTCAACAGGCGATGCAGGAATGCCAGCCCTGGACAAACTGGATCGTCCGGGCCGTCCTGAAGAAGGGCCAGGTCCTCCCTATTACGGAGTTGGATGAGGACTGGCTTGAGAGCGAGTTCGCCGGCTTCTCTGCGTCCCCTATCTCCTCAACCCATGCGGCCACCAGCGAGGCGTGACGATATGCTGAACAGCATCCCCCAGCATGACCAGGATCTCTTCAAACAGACCGTGCTGCAGCACATCACCACCAAGCTACCGACTGAAGAGTGGGAGTTGTTCCGATATCACTGGTGCATGGTCAACCAGCGCATGGATCCCGACGCGGAGCCGAATCCTGACCTGACGCCTAATCAACTCGTGAACGAGGCGCTGACCTCAATGCGTAATGAGGTAGCACACCTTCTCAAGAGCTTCGGGAAGCAGATCGAGGTCGTTGGCGAAGCTGCCGGCCAGCCCGTCTATTTTGCACGGCTCGCTGGGTACTACTTCTGGTCTCCCCGGCCCCACGAAGAATTGATGCTCGACATCAACCTCTGCTTCCCCAGCTACCCGTGCGGTTGGTGACTATGGGCTACATCGACGGCTACCGCCTGCCGACAGCATAAGCACCCGCGCAAACAAGAAAGGCCGCTTGCGCGGCCCTTCTTGCTTCTGTCCATTCCTTCACCGCGCCATAGCCACTACCGCCCTGCTGCGGTCTTCCGCCGGCGACGGAGCACCGTCACTATATCCGGTACTCACGCCCTGCGTAGCCGCATAGTGCCGGGTTTGGTACTGCAGGACTTCCTTCATCTGCGGGCTCACGTCCTCCTCCAGCCCCCACTCGAACGCGAGCTTATCCAGGCGGTGAGTGGCCACAAGCTGGCTCGCCCGTGGCGACCGCGCCGCAGGCTTGAGCGATGACCAGGACGACACGAACGCTTTGAGCAAAGCGGCCTTCTCCCGCGGTACACAGGGGAAGCGGCGTAGCCGATCCACCAGGTACAGCGCTCGCTGCTTCTGGTCGACCTGACGTAGACGCCTGGAAACCTCGTCCTCCAGCACAGACACCAAGTCTCCCTGGCCGTACCAGAGCTGCTTGGCCAGCTCCGCAAGCGCCTCCGCCGAGGCATGGCGCAGCCCTCCCCGGGTTACATCCTCCAGGAGCTTGCCGAAATTGCCGTCAGGGTTTTGGCGAGCCATAGTGCCCATCCTCCAAATACGGTTCAGTGACGTCGGCCAAGCAGCTGAGCATGCCCGAGCGGTTCCCGACCGCATAATCGATTGCCTGTGTGGCCAGTGTAACAAACTCTTCGACATCAACACGGCCACTGTCGATAAGCGCTTCGATATCAGCTTTGTCCTGCTCTGTAAACCGGCTCAACTTGGAAATAGCGAGATCCACGCCAGCGGCCACGTAAACATGCAGAGGCTGGTTTCCGTCGAACCCATCCAAGGGTATTGCTCGATCTCGATAGTCCTCATGCAGAGGCCCAAGCGACGTGTTGTAGTTCGGATCGAACTCCACCGTGAGATCTTCGTCCCCTTGCTCATAGAACTCCGGATCTGCCAGCACCGCCACCAACTCGTCACGGCGCAGGATCCTTGCTGCCTCGACCTCAGCATCGATGTCGGCGCTCCCGCGGGCGTGCGTCAGCAGGTGCACCCCACATCCACCGAAGATGAAGACCTTCATGGCACCGGGCGCCTGACCCTCCAGAAGAGGTAAAGCCCGGGAGAAGAGCCTAGCTACGGCCTCCCCTAGCGGTGTGCTGAGTTGGATGTTTGACATTGAATGCTCCTAAAAATCAATAACGTGAGACCGAGCCGGCTCCGCCGGCGAAGCAGGTCGAGGGTTGGAGCATAGAGCCAGAGGCATGCACCGGAAACGCAGGACTCAGTGCGGGCGGGGCCTTGTCGTCCCAACAAAGTACGATTCACAGCGCCGACCATAAGCGACACCAAACTGATTTTCCAACCAGCTCAACAGTGCCGGCGACATATCCCCCACCCCAAGGGCCAGTCCATTATCGCGCCGTATCTGGCCGAAGAGGGCATGCGTCACATTGTGGAGATAGTCTCCCACATGCGAAGCGTTGGGAAACTTCACTGTGATAATGATCCCGCCCAATGGAGGGCGCCGACCGGCGCTTGGAACGTTGACATGATAATCGTCGGCGTATTGAGAGAGGCTGGTGATGCCAGAACGCATATCCGCCATTTCGAGCTTTTCTACCGCCGTTTTGAAGCGACTGTAGAAGTCACCTCTCCCCACGTGACTGCTGACCGACCACGGGCAGAGATTGAGGACCTCGAAGACGTCGGCAGCATCATCAGCCACAAATAGCTGTATACCTTTGGGTACAACACCGTCGATTGCGGAACGGGCAGAAACCGCCAGCGCCTTCCAATCTACCGCCTGGTAATCAGTCAGCACAGGCATTCCTGCAGCGTCAACGAGAACCCCCTCAGGTTCCGGAGAGTGAGGCGCGAATAGAAAGTGGTAGGCGATCGGGGCATTCCGGTTCACAGCGATCATAGTCATGACCATTCTCCTAGAAAAAAGTCCGCGAGTTGTTCCGCGACAGAATCTCTTCGAGATCTGGGATCTCCCTCAGGGTTGGCGACAAAATGTCCGCCCTGGTGCTCTCTGGAGTCTCGCCTTCCCAGTGGCCGTAATAGAAAACGTCGCCGTCCAGCTCATAGAGCTCGTCTTCGTCGATCGTCACGCCATCGTCCTTGTACGGCGCTCTCAGCAGCGTTATCCCGTCATCATCAAGGAAAACGAGCCCGTGGCTCGCGACCTGAAGACCACACCCCGGATTGGCCGAGAGGATTCGCTGATAGTGCCCGCAGACGTCCTCATAGCTCAGGCTACGAACCTGCAACGGGCCTGGCACCCAGCGATCGCCCTGCTTTTCTATCTGAACCACGTCACGCAGGATCGTGAACCCTTGAAACTGAGTAGCGCCTTCTCGTTCTGCTATAGCGATCATGCTGTCAAGATCACTCCGAACCCACTCACAATCGTTTCGCGGGTCCGTCAGTGCATAGCGCACAAGCTCCATACCACTCCTCCTCTTCCAAAAAAAACCCCGGCAGGGACCGGGGCAAAAGTCCCTTCGCTTTCGCAAGGAACGTGACGAACGCAAATTCGGCCCCTAATCCCCGTCGGCCTGTCCGGCAACCTCTAGCAAGGCAGGAGTACCGGCATAGGCCAAGACCATGACCTGCTCCCCTTCTTTGGTGACCAACGCAGAAGTTGAAAAGGACACTCCAATAAGGGCGTTGGCTTCCTGGTGTGCCGTCGAGCACAACTGGTCGATACAGGCTCCCATCGCGGTGCTTATCTGGTCACTTATAGGCACCCGCCTAACCACGTGGACCATCGGGAAAAGGCGTACGAGCCTGACGTCTGCCGGCAGTACCTGGGTGGTGAACACGTGCATTACTGCCCTGCCCTAGCGGCAGCGCCGCGCTGATTTTCAAGACGGGGCTGTATGTCCTTCCGATTCAGCCGCTCGGTCTGCAGCGCGAGCATCATCTCGATCCGCTCGCGTGCTCGGCTTCGTTCAAGCGCCAGAACATCTTCCAGGGCTTGCATGTGCAGATACTCGGTCAGCAGCGGAGCAGTAGTCTTCCCGCTTTCAGCGGTGTACCACTCCGGAGAGAGAAATCGCTTTTCGATTTCGTTGGACATCAACTCGTAGAACGAGGCCTGGCCATCAACAGGAGACCGCCTGGCAATCATCCCATTGAGGCTGTTGCTGGCCAGCGACATCACCGCGTCATCAGCCAACTCGTGCGCCCGCAGGGCCTTTCCTTGCGGGCTACCGGTATCGGGAAGCTTGGTGGCCATCTCAAACGTAACGTTCTTGACGAAGGCTCGGGCGGCCTCGATCTCGGCCTCATTAAAGGTCTTTCTCCCCTCCCCTGGCTCCAACATCCTGTCGAAACGGATGTCCCGATCCTGCATGGCGGCAGCCACAGCTTGGCACCGTCCAGCGCTGGCATCTCGATCGGAGCAGTAAGGGACGTGACGCTGGATCAGCGCGAGTTGGTCTTGGTAGAAAGCTCCATGAGTGGCGTCTAGCAGCGTGCGATTTTCAGCAGCAGTTTGCCGGACGCTTCCAACCATCGCGCTTCCAACCGCCTGTACGCTAGCCATTGTTTCTGCCTGGCTGCTCGCAGGGATGCTCTCCTCGGCTGCACTACCGGCACGCTCTTGGGCCTGCAGGTTAGCGTCGACCGCCTGTTTACCCTCAAAGAGCGCCTGCTGAGCAGCGAGCTGCTGTGTCATGACTGCCTGATGGCCATTCACTCCCGACCACCAATCCGGGTAGATATCGCCTGCAAGCACTTCGACAATGTCGCTGGCCCAAGAAGTAAAATCCGAGACCATACTGGCGCCGGCCTGAACGAACGCGGAATAGCCCACGAACCCCCAGGGATCACAGCAATATGCTGCAGACGCTCGGTAGACCGGCAGTGCTGCTATCCCCAGAGCTAAAGCTGTTGCAGCAATCCAGCGCGGCCGCATCACTGCCCCGCCTTCGCCGCGGCGCTTCGAGCCACTTCGAGCTGTGCCGCCGAATCGGACTTCACGTCCATGGCAAGATTGGTCGCGAGCATTGCCTCAACACGCTCCATCTGCTGGAAAGACTGAAGATCCATCCACAGCTTGAAGGCCTGCATCTTGTTCTGCTCGCGCAGCAGGTTTTCGGTAGAGAAGCCAGAAATCATGGTGTACCAGTCAGGCGATTGAAACCGACCGTTGACCAGGGTTTCCATAAGCTCCATCGGAGAGATGTCCGCCTTATTGACCATCGCAGCGGCGCCCAGGCCAGCGACCGGTGTGCGCAGGGCAACAGCCTGGTTCAAGGAGTTTGCGGCGACCGAGGATCTGGCCTGCTCAATATACTGCCCCGCAATGAATGCCTTACCTTGAGCAGTGCCCTCCCAGGCCTTGGGGATGTTCTGAGTGGGGATGGCGTTGACCAATTTCGCGATGAGGGCCTTTACGGCTTCCAGCAGCGAAGGGGTGAGATTGCTATTGCCCAACAAGGTGTCGACGCGGATATCGGCACCCTGCATGGCAGGATCCGAAGGCAGCGAGCATCGACCCTGGGCAGCCTCTTCCGCCGTGCAATACTTCGCCACGTGTTCGTCATAGTGCCGGGAAATGACAGCCGCACTGCTGGGGGTATAGAGGGTACGATCTGCAGACGCCTTGTTCAGGCTACCTGCGGTTTGCTTCACCGAAGTGCCGGCCTGACCCGCTGCGGCTCCCGTCGCAGCCTCATAGCAGCTGCGAGGTGACAACTCGTATTTGGTTGTCGCATCAGCTCGAACTTTCTCCATATAGAGCTGCGTCTGAGCGGCGATCGCGCCCTCCATCATCACCTTTTGCTGGGCTGTCTGCTTTGTGACTTCCCGCGTCAAGGTGCTGAACCCTTGCTGAATGCTCGAATCGATCTTCTGGAGCCAGGCCACGATCGTCGAAGTTGCAGTGGATACGGCAGACGACACCGCCATGCCGGCGGCATTCGCCCCCTGGGCGGCAATCGCGCCGTCACCGCAGCACGCCTCGGCTTCCCGCGGAGCACCGCTCATGCCCAGGCCAACCACCAGGGTAGCGACACCGAGACCAAAAAATTTGAATGCTTTCATCACAGGTCTCCCAAGCTACTGCAGGATGTTGATCACGCGGCCCGCCGTTTCCCCGGCCGATCCGGGCACCACAGTCCCGACCTGCGAGCCGACAGTGCCCATGACCTGGCTGTACTTGCCGTTGCTCTTCTCGTTGGCTCTGCGACGAACCGACTCGATGGCTCGTTGCCCAGCAGACTGCGCTTCTTGCTTCGCAGCCTGGCAACCTTTTTCCAGCAACTCCTTCCCGATCTTGTCGATCAGCCCCTGGATGCTTCCCAGCCCGGGAATGCTTAGGCCGCCAACGTACTGAGAGATCTGGTCCATGCAGGGAGTAATCGAGTTCTGAAACACCTCCGTGGGGTTCACCTCAGGGGTGTAGATCTTGACGTACTCCTCCTGGGCCTTTTGCTGGCCCTGCTGAATGTCTTCGCAATAACGTTGCGCATCGGAAGCGCTCGTCGCGGCCACTCCAGTCGAGGCACCGATCAGCAAGCCAACAGCGAGCATCGACGGAAACTTATTCATCTCGCTCCGACCTCTCCTGGTGATAGTTCGTGATGGCCTTCGACAGGCTCCCAAGGAACTCGGGGGCCAGAAGCCGCTGGAAGAACGGAGTGTTCTGTACAACTTGGAGGCGCTGTACCAGGGTGCCGGCCAACATCGGATCGAGGACGTTCGAGAAAACGCCATTAGAGTCCTGCTGCAGGAGCACTCCGAGCAGACGTGACCCCAGCCCTGCGTGGCGCTCGTCCAGCCACTGGACGATTCGGAATGCTTTGCTGCTGCTGATATAGACGAGGAAGAACAGCAGGTCATTTCGGTCCGCATCAGCCAGCTTCGCCGCAGCCGCCGGATCGGAGAGGCGGAGCCCGAAGCTCTGCAGGCGCTCGGCGATATCCGGGTGATTATCCAGGGCCCAGTCCTCTGCCCTCTCAATCGAAGCAAACAGTTGGCCTAGTTCAGGCGAAACCTGCTCCCAGTGCTCTGCAACATCTTCAGTAGATAGGCTTAACATTGGTTTATGGCTCGGACTTTCGTTGTGTTATCTTCTGCAAGTATCGAGACTAAACGCTTTAGCGTCAACACTGGTGATCAGCGTGCTAAGAGTCATCAAACACATCCGAACCGAGCGAGCCGAACCGTCGCCACCTCCCGAGCCTGAAGCAAGCGCGCCACCCGCCGGTCGCCAGGATTGCGGCCAAGCATGGCGTCAACTGTCGGAGCGGCTTTTGGGCCGCTTGGGTGACGCGGATACGCATGAGCCGGAACTCACGCTCCCCTCCCCCACGCCCTCGTCTTCCAACAAGCACAGCTAAAGGACAGCCAGATGAGAAAATCGCTGCTGCTTTGCCTACTTCTGGCCGCATTCTTCGGGGGAGCAGCCCACGCTGAATCCTCAGGCGGACTGAACCAATTCACCCCGCCGCCGGGCGATACTTCCGTTGACTTCCTGGAAGAAGTGTTCGGCTCGATCGTGGGGACCATCCACTCTGGCGGGAACGTAGAGGGCGGCGAGACCGAGGACGTGCTGGGCAGCATGATGTCCGTTTTCGGTGGTGCCGTGATGTTCTTGGGCATGCTCTTTATCGCCTACACCACGATCAAAGGCACCGTCGACTCCGCTCAGGATGGCGAGGTCCTCGGACGGAAGATGAGCGACATCTGGATTCCATTGCGTACCGCTGCAGGCGGCGCCCTGCTGCTACCGCTCGGGCATGGTTACTCGCTGATCCAGATCATGGTGCTCTGGCTTGCTATACAGGGCGTGGGTGTGGGAGACGCAATCTGGAGCCAGGCGGTCGACCAAATCGGCAAGGACGGCATGCTTTCCCGACCGCTCATTCCAGATTCCCGACCACTGGCCGCCAACATCCTGAAGTTCGAAGTCTGCACCGCGGCGATGAACAAGCAGTTCGAGGCCTCTGGTCGGTCGACACGCATCCAAGCTGTCGCATCCACCCGCAAGGTCGTCAACACCGGAGAGATTGACGTTGATATTACCGACGCCATACCGGTCTATGGCGGCATCAACATGGTTCAGAAGTACAACAAAGCGAGCTATACCGTCACCGACTACAAGTGGAAGGCGAACGACAACTCCTACATGAACCCCGATGTCTGCGGAGCCCTGACCTGGAAGCAATCCTGGGAGGCCTCGGAGGGCAACAGCAACACCAAGGTCATCAAAGAGCCGATTCTCGCGGCACACGCCAAAGCCATCCAGCAGATGATCCAGGATATCCGGCCGACGGCACAGCAGATCGTCGCCGGGCAAAAACCGGCCCCGGGCGTGATAGACGCCGCGGCGAACACCTATGAGAACTCGCTTCGCGCCGCCGCCAAGACCGCTGTGATGCAAACCAGTGATCGCGCTGCAGCGGACTTCCTCAAGGCCGCCAAGGACGGCGGCTGGCTGTTCGCCGGCACCTGGTACAACCACATCGTCAAAATGAACGACGTGATGCAATCCACATTGAACGGTCTGCCGGCAGCCGATCCTATTGCCATCGTCGACAAGGAGACCAAGGAGACACTCCAGACATACGCCGACGTCATGCTCACCGCCGACGAGTATGCCAAGCACCGCGTCGACTCGGTCCGTAACACCTACTACGCCGAGACCAACGTTCGGGAGCCCCGTGACGGAGAAGGCGCCTGGGAGTACGTCAAGAAGATGATGTCCGCGCCATTCATGGGCGCGATCAACCAGATGACGCAGAGCATCGCTGGCTCCAACCTCAACCACATGAGTCAGATGAAAAGCTTCGGCGATGTCATCGTGACTACCGGCGAGGTAATGCTCGCAGCCATGGCCACCGCCACAGGCGTCGCGAACTCCTGGGCAGCACAGGCCACAGTGAAGGTTGGTTTCGACGCAGGCGCAGTCTTCCAGTTCCTCTCGGGCATCATCACCCTCATGCTGCTCGCCCTGTTCGCCTTCGGCGTGACGCTGAGCACCTATGTGCCGATGATCCCGTTCATCACCTGGACAACCTCGATCGTGAACTGGTTCGTTCTTGTTCTGGAATCGGTCATCGCGGCCCCGCTGTTTGCCGTAGCCCACATCCATCCAGATGGAGACGATGCCGTCGGCCGAGCCGGACAGGGCTACATGATGATCCTGTCGCTGGTGATGCGACCAGCACTGATGCTGTTCGGCCTACTCGGCGGCATGCTGCTGACTCAGCCAATCGTTGGATACATCAACGCGGCCTTCATGTCAGTCGTCTCCGGGATCCAGGCCGACAGCATGACGGGCATCGTCAGCTTCATCGCCTACGTGGCCATCTATGTGGTGATGATGACCACCGTCGTGCACATCGTTTTCAGCCTGATTCACTGGGTTCCGGACAACATCCTGCGCTGGATCGGTAACGGATCTACTGGTGGTATCGCCGACGCGGAGCGCACGGGCGACAGCGGCCAGGATGTGTTCGTCGCCGGCGTCAGGGAAACGAAGCATGGCGCTGCCGGTGGCCTCGGCGGGCACCGCCCGAAAGGGCCATCAGGTAGCCCAGGTGGCGGTGGCGACACGCCGGATGGCTCCCCACAGCGACCAGGCCCATCGAACAAGGATCTGTTCGGCGGATAAGCACACCAAGGGCCATCGTTTTGATGGCCCTTCTTTTTGTGATAAATATCAAGCTCTTAAACAAAAAAGCCGACCAATGGTCGGCTTTTTCCTTTCAGGGCCCTGGCATCACAAAGGCCGGATGCTCCAGTCGCCCTCATTGAGGGCATAACCTTTGGCCTTCAGATTCTGGGACAGGTAACGAGTACGAAGCGAGTCACGCGCCTCTTTGCTGAGCAAAGGGGAGCTAGCCTCGCCGCGCTGCAGGGCATCAAGAGCGAGCTGCAGGATGTAGTTATTCGCCTCCTGCAGCGCAGTCAGGAAAACATTCTGCTGGTTCGCGTGGTCAAGCTTGCGCTGGAGCATGCCCGCGTGCGCTTGCCAGCTGCGCTCAGCTCCAGCCTCTTGCTGGCCCTGCCAGAAGCGGTTGGTCATTACCCCGCCGAGAAGATCCAGACCAGACATGAGGCACCTCCCTCCGAAACGACTTCCGTTGTACCAAATGATTTGAACTATACGCTGGCCGCAGCGGCTGTCAAACGATCCGACGACTCTTGTCCGCAGACGACAATAGTCTGCAGAACGAAAATCCTGACCTTTGTTTATAGGTCAGGTCGTTGAGCAAGGCAAAGAAGCCCCCTCTCAGCCATAACATCGCATTCGGACTTGTTGTGGCCGAGCTACGCCGAGGGCGTCGTATGTCGCAAGACAAGCTCAGTGAAGCCTCGAACTTCGACCGCACCTCCATCAGTCTGCTTGAGCGCGGCTTGCGCTCGCCGACTCTCGATACCGTCATCTGCCTCTGTCGCGCATTGGAAATCCCGTATAGCCAGCTCGCCGTGTTGATTGAGGCGAAGCTGGAACAACTGCATGCGCAAGAAAAACCTCAGCCTCGCTGAAGGCCTGGAACTCTACCGAAGCAAGATCTCAATCCTCAAGAAAGGTTACGCCCAGGAGAGCTATCGCATAACTCATATCCTGAGATCGCCGATCGCCGCAAAAACCATGCGGGAGATCTCCAGCCCGGACATTGCCGACTACCGTGACGATCGCCTCAAGCAGCTGAACCAAAGAACCGGCAAATCGATCTCGCCGGCGACGGTTCGCCTGGAAATGTCGTTGCTCTCCAACGTATTCGACATCGGCCGTATCGAGTGGGGCACCTGCGATGCAAACCCCGTGGCGAACGTGCGGAAGCCAAAGTCTCCCCCCGGCCGGGACCGTCGTCTCTTGGCGAGGGAAGAGCGTCTAATTCTTCGCTACTGCCATGGCCACCAAACCCAAGAGCTCTACTCGATCGTCATCCTGGCCCTGGAGACCGCCATGCGCCAGGGAGAACTCCTCAAACTGGAGTGGGAGCACATCAACCTGCGGAACCGTATCGCCCACCTACCGGAGACCAAGAACGGATCCAAACGAGACGTCCCCTTGAGCATTAAAGCCAGGGACGCGCTGATCCGCCTCGGCGTTAAGTCGAAGGGCCGCGTCTTCAGCTACACGAGCAACGGCTTCAAATCGGCCTGGCGCATCATGATGATTCGCCTCGGCATCCAGGATCTGCACTTCCACGATCTGCGACACGAAGCGTGCTCGCGCCTCTTCGAACTCGGCACCTTGGACGTGATGGAGATCGCGGCAATCAGCGGGCACAAGAGCCTCGCTATGTTGAAGAGATATACCCATTTGAAGGCCTCGCGACTGGTTAAAAAGCTCGAAGGCAACAAACACCGCGGCCAGCAGGTGGTCATCAATCACCTGGTCCCGTACCCCGCCATAACTCAGCAGACGCCCACAGGCGTTGTTGTCCGCGTCTTGGACTTCGAAGGAGTAGAAGGGCAAGGACTCACGCCGGAAATCGCGCTACAGAGCGCCCAGGACGCCCTGCTGAGGCATCTCATGGTGGCCTTGCGTGACAAACGCCACGTACCAGCACCTGATCAGTACCTGGAACAGGTCGACGAGGCAGACATCATCATGCTGGATCCACTCTGCCTACTCTCAGAACAGTCAAAAGGGGGGGGTCACACTTTTTTGCAGTGATTGGGTGATCTTGAAAGTACGGGTAGCCAGGACAGACGCGGGATTCGGGCACTACATTGCCAATCCGGGGTGTGGCGGGGAGCTACTCCTGGTGAGCGTTGGGGAGGGTCTTACTTCTATGCAAGTTGGGCCGGTGGCGGATGTGGCGGTGGGAACCCTCTAACGGGTGCTTGCAGTTGCCCTACAGGTTATAACGCTTACACGCAGTTCGCAGTGGCGGTGGGTGGATGTCAGCCCTGTATTTCCTACGGCTGTTATAAGCCATAGACGATCTTGCCAATCCGGTGTGTGGAAAGGCGGCAACGGAAGCGCAGGAACGCTAACTACACTTTGCGCCATGTGCTACGCCCGGTTTGATGGAATAAATAATACGGGCAGCATCCTTATGATCACTGCCTACTACGGCAAAGTCGTTCTAAACAACAATTACAATGAAGACCAGAACGTGTATGAGTTAAGTGGATACGTAGGTGGGACCAGAGTAGTCAATTCACTAAACGCCAATAGAGCGTATTCCAAATCAACCTCAATCACCTTCTTTGTGCCGGCGGGATCAGCTTACTCAATAACCTCAAATCCGCCGAATCAATCAAGCGGGCCTGGCCGATTCTATGCCTATGCTGTTTACTAGCTTGCCAATCCGGGGTGTGGACTTCCGCCTCGGGAGTAAAGCTCGGAGAAAAGGTAATCGGCGGTTACGTGTCCTATCACGACTCGTCGAATTCAGGTGCTGCATATTGTCCGGAGGGAGCGGTTCTCATTGGCTTGATTAATGACAAAAGCCTCGATAGTTACCATATGGCTTGCCAAGTTCTGAAATAGCTTTACATGCAAAACTGCTTTTTGCCAATCCGGGGTGTGGCGAGGGGGAGGATCAGCACCTGGTCGTTTGGACTATATCGGCTTGTTCAACGGGTCTGTCACGAGGACGAACATTACTAGCTCACCAATGTTCGTTTCTGCTTACGGAGGCAATGGCTCCGGAGGAACCTGCGGGAATAGATATCAACTTTCTGCGGCTGTATTTTACGGAGGCTGGATTACAGTTGCAGGGTCAAGCCATACATACGATGTAGGTTCCAAATCGGATTCCATCGGTTTCATGGTGCCAGCGGGCAGTGCATATCAAGTGTCGTCCGCTCCATATACATGCGGCGCTGGACGAATCTATCTGGCTGAATTCACTCAGTGATCATCTTGCCAATCCGG
>NZ_QJRK01000090.1:0-8626 GCF_003205245.1 Pseudomonas sp. MB-090624
GCGCAAATCCCACAGGAATAATTGGCCCGAAACAAACGTAGGAGCGAGCGCAGCTCGCGATGCGCCGCGCGGGCGGCGCTCGATCTCACAGGCGCTGCATACCTTGTGGCAAACACCTGTCAGCCCTGATGCAATCCCTGTGGGAGCTGGCTTGCCTGCGATGGGCTGCGCAGCAGCCCCGATCAGTGTGGCATCACCCTCAAGTAAGCAGCATCAGGCACCAAGAGCGGCCATAGGGTGCGAAGGCACCGCCGCCAGCCTCAGGCCAACGCCCGCTGCACCTCGCCAACCGTGCTCGCCAGGCTGCTCAGGTGCAGGCTCAGTACCCGCTCGACAGGCGCCTGGTCCAATGGCCAGTGCAAGGCGATGCTCCCGGCCAGGCGGCCTTCGGCATGCACGGGCAAGGCAATGGCGCGAATCAGGTGCGGCAGGCGTACCGGGTACTCCCAGTGGCCCTCGGTGCGCTGGCCGAAACCTTTGTGTGCCTCTTTCTCGATATCGCGCAGCAACGCATCGTCCCCCAGCCGCGCATCGGCCGCCAGGCGTTGTACCTCCTCCAGCCCCAGCTCACCCAGGCAGGCACGGCCCATCGCCGAATGGAACAGGCTGGCATGATGGCCGACGATCTGGCAGGTATGCGGGTAACGCTTGCGCAGGATCTGCGGAATGGCGCTTTCCATGACCTCCAGCCGCTGACCATCGAAACACGACAGGTCCACCACCAACCCGGTACGTTCACTCAACTCCAGCAGCATCGGCGCGGCGCGTTCCACCAGGCGCCGCTTGAAGCGCAACTGGCGGTCACCGTACAAGCGCCGCGAGCACAGCCGATAGCGCCGGTCGCTGAGGCCGCGATAAACCCAGCCCTGCACCTGCAAGGTAGCAAGCATGCGCGACACCGTGGCCTTGGGCAGTGTGGTCAGGTAATGCAGTTCTTCAAGGCCCAGTGCCTGGTGCTCGCCCAGCAGGTCGACGATGGCCAGCGCCCGCTCCACCGAACGCACGCCGCCACCTTCTGCCGTGATGCCCATGGGGATGACCTCCTGGTTGCCAGAGGGTCAGCATAGCCAGCAAAAAGCGCGCCTGGCCAGCACCTCATGGCGCCTGCAGGCTGGGCGGCGGGCAACGCTGCACCCAGCCGGTGAGTTGTTCATGGGCATAGGCCAACTGCAACACGGAATGGTCTGCCTGGGCCGGGCCAATGATCTGCAAGCCCATGGGCAAGCCGCCAGGGTTGAAACCGATCGGCACGCTCATGCTCGGCAAGCCGGCCAGGGTCGGCCCGATCACCACTTCCATCCAGCGGTGGTAGGTGTCCATAGGCCGCCCGCCTACCCGCTGCGGCCATGGCAGGCCCGCATCGAAAGGGAACACCTGGGCCGATGGCAGCAGCAGGAAATCGTAATGCTCGAACAGCTCAGCCATGGCGCGGTACCAGTCACTACGGTCCAGCGAAGCCTGGTACAGCGCTGCAGCACTCAACTGCAAGCCGCCTTCCACCTCCCACTGTGCTTCGGGCTTGAGCAGTGTGCGCCGGGCCGGGTCGGCATAGGCTGCGCTGAGGCTGCCATGCACCAGGAAGTGGCGGTGCGTGAGCCAGCACTGCCACAAGCGAGCCAGGTCGAATGCCGGTTGGCAGGCCTCGACCCGGCAGCCCAGCTCTGCGAAGTCGGCCAAGGCCGATTCGCACAGGCTCATCACCCCGTCATCCATCGGCAGGTAGCCGTTGTAGTCCCCCAGCCAGCCCACCCGTACGCCGCGCAGATCGCGCTGCAAGCCGGCAGCGAAATCGCGCCGGCCTTCGCTCAGCGCCAGCGGTGCCCGTGCATCTGCCCCGGCCTGAACCGATAACAGCCGGGCCACATCGGTCACGCTGCGGCCCATCGGCCCCTCGGTGGCCAACTGCTGCACGAACAATTCCGGCGCAGGGCCGTGGGGCACCCGCCCCTGGGATGGGCGCAGGCCGAACACGTTGTTGAACGCCGCTGGGTTGCGCAACGAGCCCATCATGTCGCTGCCGTCGGCCACCGGCAGCAGGCGCATGGCCAGTGCCGCCGCCGCGCCACCGCTGCTGCCCCCTGCCACCCGTGTCGGGTCGTAGGCATTGGTGGTGGTGCCGAACAAGGTGTTGTAACTCTGCGACCCCAGGCCGAACTCGGGCACGTTGCTTTTGCCCACGATCAAGGCGCCACTTGCCCGCACCCGCGCCACACTGATCGCGTCGTGCAGGGGAACCTGGTCGGCGAACAGCGGCGAACCCAGTGTGGTCCGCAGCCCGGCCGTGGCCGCCAGGTCCTTGATGGCCTGGGGCATGCCATGCATCCAGCCGCGTGAATGGCCGCGGGCCAGTTCGCGGTCACGTTGGTCGGCCTCGGCCAGCAGCGCCGCAGCCGGGCGCAGCGAGACCAGCGCATTGACCCGTGGGTTGCACCGCTCGATGTGCACGAGGTAGGCCTGCATCACCTCGCGACACGACAGCTGGCGGGCGTGTATGGCCTGGGACAAGGCTTCGGCGCCGAGGGCGACAATGGGGTCGATGACAAGCGGCTTCACGGTTTCACTCCAAGGTTGAAGGCAGCCCGTTTGCCCGCCCGGGGTGCGTCTTTCAGGCAGTAGGTAGCCAACAAGGTCAGCAGGCAGGCAAACAGTACATAGAACGATGGCGCCACCGGGGTTCCCAGCGCCTGGGTCAGCCAGGTCACGATCAATGGGGCAAAGCCACCGAATACCATGACCGCCACGTTATAGGCCACCGACACGCCGGTGGAACGCACCTCGACCGGGAACTGCTCGGCCAGGGCAGTCGGCGCCGGGCCGAAGAAACCGCCGATGGCCGTGCACAGCAGCAACTGCATAACCAGCAGGCGCTCCAGGGATGGCGCCGCGGCGACCCAGACATACAGCGGGTAGACCATCACGAAGAACGCCAGGGTGAAGGCCATCAGCACCGGCCGCCGCCCAAAACGGTCCGACAACGCCCCGGCCAGTGGAATGACCAGCGTCATCAGGCCCACCGCGAGCATCTGCACCAGCAGCACCTGGTCCAACGGCAGGCCCAGGCTTTTGTGGGCAAACGTCGGCATGTTCACCAGCACCACATAGAACGATACTGTGGCGCCAGAAGCCAGGCCCATGGCCACCAGCAGGCTGCGCCGGTGTTCACGCAGCACCTGCAACAGGCTGGGCGAACGGCCCTTGGCCTGGCGGCGGGCCTCGATGAACGCCTCGGGCTCTTCCATGTGCTTGCGAATCCACAGCCCTACCGGGCCGATCAGCAGGCCCAGCACGAACGGGATACGCCAGCCCCAGCTGTCCAGCGCCGCAGGCGAGCACAGGTGGGTTACCAGCGCCACCATCGCCGCACCGCCGAACACCGCCAGGCATTGCCCCACCAGTTGCCAGGAGCCGTACAGGCCCTTGCGGTGGGCCGGGGCACTCTCCACCAGGAAGGCCGTGGCGCTGGCGTACTCACCGCCCGTGGCAAAGCCCTGCAGCATGCGCGCCACCACGATCAACAGCGGCGCGGCCATGCCAATGGCCAGGTAATCGGGGGCAAAGGCGATCATGGCGATCGACACGGTCATCAGGCGGATGATCAGCTGCATCGCCGCCTTGCGACCCTTGCGGTCGGCGTACATGCCCAGCAGCACACCGCCCACCGGGCGCATGAAAAAGCCGACACCGAAGGTGGCCAGGGCCATCAGCAGCGAGGCGTATTCATCGTCGGAGGGGAAGAATTGCCGGGCGATGATGCTGGCCAGAAAGCCGTACACGATAAAGTCATACCACTCCAGGGCGTTGCCGATGACGGCAGCCACCACTTGCCGGGTACGTGACACGCCATTACTCGAAGTCTGCATAGGGAACACTCCACTCGGTGTTTGGGTGATCGCCCGGGCACGGTCGCACCCGGGTTCCAGCGGCAGTCGGTAAAAACGGCAGGATCAGGCAGGTGCTAGCCAGCGCTCTGCCAGCGCGCCCCAGTAGGCAGCGCCGGTCAGCAGGATGTCGTCGTTGAAGTCGTAGCCGGGGTTGTGCACCATGGGCCCCGCGACGCCGTTGCCGATGAACAGGTAGGCACCCGGGCAGCGTTGCAGCATCCAGGCAAAATCCTCGCTGCCCATCAGCTTGCGGGTGTTGGCATCCACCGCGTCGGCGCCCAGCAACTCCACGGCTACCTGGGTGGCGAAGGCGTTTTCTGCCGGGTGGTTGACCAGCACGGGGTACGCCGGGCGGTGCTCGATGCTGGCACGGCAGCCGAAGCTTTCAGCCTGGTGGGTGATGATCGCCCGCACCCGCTGCAGGGTCTGCGCCCGTACTTCAGCATCCAGTGCCCGCAGGCTCAGGCGCAGCAGTGCCTGTTGCGGGATCACGTTGGCCGCTTCGCCGGCCTGCAGGGCCCCCACCGTCACCACCGCTGCCTCCTGGGCGTCGATATTGCGCGCCACCACGGTTTGCAATGCCAGCACCACACTGGCGGCGGCAACCAGCGGGTCGACCGTCAGGTGCGGCATGGAGCCGTGGCCCCCCACCCCGTCCAGGGTCACGGTGAGCAGATCTTGCGAAGCCATCATCGGCCCTTCACGCAAGCCCAACTGCCCCGCGGGCAAACCTGGCATGTTGTGCATGCCGAACAATGCATCGCAGGGAAAACGCGTCAGCAAGCCATCGGCCAGCATCGCCTCGGCACCACCCTGCCCCTCTTCTGCCGGCTGGAATATCAGCGTCAGTGTACCGTCGAACTGCCGGGTGGCGGCCAGGTAGCGGGCGGCACCGAGCAGCATGGTGGTATGCCCATCGTGGCCGCAGGCGTGCATGCAGCCTTGGTGCTGGCTGCTGTAGGCGGCACCGGTGGCCTCATGAATGGGCAACGCGTCCATATCGGCACGCAAGCCCAGGCGGCGCTGGCTGCTGCCATGGCGCAGCACGCCCACCACGCCAGTCTTGCCGATGCCGGTGTGCACCTCGTAGCCCCATTGTTCCAGGTGGCGGGCGACCAGCGCTGAGGTGCGGTTTTCTTCGAAGCCCAGTTCCGGGTGGGCGTGAATATCATGGCGGATCGCGTGCAAGTCGCTGGCCACATCGTTCAGCCAGGCCAGGATGTGCTGATGTCGGGACATGTGCAGTCTCCTTGTGCGGGTGGTTTCCCGTTCTTGTTGTTCGCCTTGAGGTCACGACGGGTGAGGCAGGTCGTGCTGGCTGCCAGCTAAACCTGGCCTGCCGTGGCACACAACCGAAACTGGTTTCATGCTGCGGAACAAAAGCCTGGTGCTGGTGGTGCTCCATCCGCGGCCACGCATAGGAAACCGTCGCTGGCGCATAGGTTGCAGACGCGAATGATTCTCGGTCAGGCGCTACAATGCCGGCCGTTGCGTGCCCGTGCGGGGTGCGCGTTGCCAACATCGAGGAACGGGCATGGCCAGAACAACGCTGGTGGGGGTTTTCACAGGGCTGGTGGTCGCAGGCGGTATAACGCCGACGAGCGCGAGCGAACGGCTGGTGCTGGAAGACACGGTGGTGGCCAGCGACAAGCTTGAACAAGCCCGCGACCAGTTGCCTGCCAGCCTCTCGGTGATCGACGCCCGGACCCTGCAGAGCACACCGGTGGACTCGCTGGAACAACTGGTGCGGCGCACCCCGGGGTTCACCTTCCAGCCCTTTGGCCAGTCGGGTACGCAACTGCCGGTGGTGCGCGGCCTGACCTCCAATGCCACGGCCTTCTCCAACTCGCTGCTGATGCTGGTCGACGGCGTGCCGGTGTTGCGCGGCCAAGGCTTCGACAATGACCTGGTGGGCGTCGAGCGCGTGGAGATCCTGCGCGGTCCGCAATCGGCACTGTACGGTCGCAACGCCGAGGCCGGCGTGCTCAGCGTGTTCACGCGCCAGCCGGGCGACGCCGACTACGCCCGGGTGGAAACCGGACTGGGCAGCCGTGACAAGCGCCTGGTCAGCGCCGACCTGAGCACCGCGCTGATAGAAGGCACCCTGTATGCAGGCGCCGCCGGCCAATGGACAAGCCAGGACGGCTACCTGGACGACGACTTCGCCGGTGGCAAAGCCGACGACCGCGAGCGCCAGAGCGGCCGCCTGACCCTGCGCTGGACGCCGGACGCGCTCACCGACGCGACCCTGCGCTACAGCACCCTGAAATACCGCGACCAGGCCGCGCAATGGGGCAGCCGCACGGGCCGCGACCGGGCAGTGAATTCCGGGCTGGCCGGGCGTAACCACTCCAGCGGCGACACCTGGTCGCTGGACCTGCGCCGGCAACTGGGCGGCGACCTGGAACTGCGCTCGATCACCGCACGCAGCGTGTTCGACGACCGTCTACGCCAGGACACCGACTTCCAGCCAAGCGACCTCATGCACCTGGCCCGCGACTACCACTTCGAAACCCTGAGCCAGGAACTGCGCCTGAGTGGCAGCCACGGGCAAGGCCGCTGGTTGCTGGGCGCGTATGCCGACCGTGAAGACCACGACCTGGATTACCAGCAGAAACTGCCGATGGGGCTCAGCCGCACCCAGGCCGGCCTGGGTGGCAATACCGCCGCGCTGTTCGGCCAATGGCTGCAGCCGCTGTCGGGGGCCTGGTCGTTGACCTTGGGTGGCCGCTATGAGTACGCACGTGCCTGGATCGACCCGGCAGGCAACCGCAACCAGTCCGACAGTTGGCAGCACTTCACCCCCAAGGTGGCAGTGCAGTATGCGCTGAGCGACGATGCCCAGGCCTACGTCAGCTACAGCCAGGGCATGCGTGCGGGCGGCTTCAATGCCTTCGCCAGCAGCGCCGGCAACCCGGCGTACGACCCGGAGCAGGTGCGCAGCCTTGAGGTGGGCCTGAAGGGCCTGACCGCGGACCAGCGCCTGCGCTACTCGGCGGCGCTGTACCGCATGCAGGTGCGTGACATGCAGGTACAGCAACTGGTGCAGCAGGGGCTGGTGTACATCACCAATGCGGCAGCGGCGACCTCAACCGGCCTGGACCTGGACCTGGAATACCTGCTGGGTGAACGCTGGACCCTCACTGCGGCGCTGGGGCTGAACCGCACCCGCTTCGAGCGGTTCCGCGAGGGGAGCAACGACTACGAGGATAACCGCAACCCGTTCGCCCCGGCCTTCACCGGCCACCTGGGCCTGCGTTACGACGCCGATGCCGGCTGGTACGTGCAGGGCGCGCTGAGTGCGGTGGGCAAGGTGTATCTGGACGCTGCCAATACCTATCGGCGCCCCGGCTACGGCCTGGTGGACCTGAGCGCTGGCTACCGCTTCGGGCAGTACACCGTCAGCACCTACGTCGACAACCTGCTGGACAAGCGCTACGACGCCCAGGGATTGCTCAATGGCGCTGTGACCGTTTACAGCCCGCCACGCGAGGTGGGGATGAGGGTCAGCTTCGAGCTGTAGGGGGCGCGCGCCGCTGCGACCCACGCCATGGCCCGCAGCGGCGCCCTGACCGGGCTCAGCGCTTGCGCCCGAAGATCGACTTTGGTGACCGCCCGAAATAGCGGGTGAACGCCACGGTGAAGTTGTTCGGGTATTTGTACCCCACCTGCCACGCCGCCTGCGCCACCTGTTGCCCGGCCTCCAGCAAGGTCATGGCCTTGCGCATGCGCAATTCCAGCAGCATGCGTGCCGGTGTGGTGTCGAACAGGTAACGGAACCCCTCCTTGAGCTTGTGTTCGTTCATGCCCACCGCCGTGGCCAGGTAATCCACGGTCAACGGCTTGTCCAGTTGCTCGCACAACAGGTTGCGCGCCCGCTCGATACGCTGCACGTCGCTGGTACTCAAGGCCGCGGCGGCGCTGGGTGGCGGCGCCAGCAGGTTGAACTGCTCGGCCAGCAGGCTGAGGGTGTGGATATGCAGGTCCAGCCGGTGGGCCGGGTCCAGACCGCCCGGTTGCAGGTAGCGCACCAGCGCGGCGGCATGGGCTTGGGCGGCCTGGGAGCTGGGCCGGAAATCCAGGCGGTGCAACCGGCCGCTGCCCAGCACTTCAGTGGCCCGTGCCTCGCCCACGTACTTGCACAGCGTCGCGTGGTCGATCACCACGCGCAGTTGCGAAGCGGTTTCGTTGGCCTGGTACCGGCGCTCGCCAGGCGTGGCACGGAAGGCGGTGATGGTGGTGTGCCCCGCCTCGAACGCCAGGCTGCTGCCGTCCTGGCCGATGAAGCCGGATTTTCCCTGCAGCCCCACCGTCACCACCATCACGTGGCCGTCATGCGGCCCGCAGGTCTCCTCCACCAGCGGGCGTGTGGGGTGGTAATGCAGGCGCCCCAGCGACAGGCCTTGCTCCAGTTGCAGCAGGTCGGTGTGGCACTGCCCGTAGGCTTCGTCCAGTTGCAGGCGCAGGCGCCCGTCGGCGCTCAGCGAACGGTGCCGGGGCTGGTCCAGGCCCAGGCGGCAGGTGGCGTTGCTCGTGTTCATGAAGACATCCCTGAGGATCTGCGGCCATCGCACCGCATAGAAACGGCTCCGGCTCGCATATTTTATGTGAATGATTCTTATTTAATATATACCACCCTTTGAGCTGATTCGGCCATGCCCCGTTTCGTTCCTTATCCGTGGGCCCGCAACGGCCACACACGCGACAACTACAGGAAGTTACCGTGACCCGACTTGCCCCCCGCC
>NZ_QJRK01000091.1:0-5931 GCF_003205245.1 Pseudomonas sp. MB-090624
AATCGCAGAACGTGCCAATCACCCAACTCGGTAACCCAGACCCCGCATCCAGCGGGGTTTGATCTTTCTGGAGGCAGCAAATGCCAAGCGTTTGCAAGACCCTGGCCTTCGATCAGGCCGCAATCAAGTTTGCCAACGGCGGCGCCCAGGGCGTATTCGAGGGCTACGCCAGTGTATTCGGGGTGGTTGACGGTGACGGCGACATCATCGAGCCCGGAGCTTTCGCCCAGGCGCTGAAGACGCAGACTCGTCCGGTGGCCATGTTCTTCAACCACCGTCGCAACGAAATTCCAGTGGGCAAATGGCTGGACTTGTCCGAGGACAGCAAAGGCTTGTACGTGCGCGGTGAGTTGACGCCCGGCAACCCTCAATCTGAGGCGCTCAAGGCTGCCATGATCCACGGCACTGTGGGTGGAATGTCGGTTGGGTTCAGCGCAGCCAAGCAAGACGTAACAGCGATAGCCACCGGCTACTCATTCAAGAGTGCAACACGCCTGACCGAGATCAGCGTGTGCACCTTCCCGGCCAACGAATCGGCCACGGTTTCGACGCTCAAGAGCATGGAAACCATCGACAGCATTCGCGACGCGGAAAACTGGCTGAGAGATTCAGCCGGCCTTTCCAAGTCGGAGGCGCAGGCGTTCATCGCCCGCATCAAGTCCGCAGTTCGGAGCGAGTCCGAAGGCGGCGACGACATCGCCGCGCTCCTGGAGCGCATCAACACCTTCCCCAAACTCTGAACCGAGGATTTACCCATGTCCGAACTGGCACAAGTCCAGAAGGCGATCGAAACCGCACAGACTCGCATGACCGAGCTGTTCGACGCCCAGAAGAAAGAAATCGAAGCGAACGGCACTGTCAGCAAGCAGCTGCAGGCCGATCTGACCACCGTTCAGGAAGAACTGAAAACTGCAGGCACCCGCCTTTTCGATATCGAGCAGAAGCTCAGTGCTGGTAACCCCGATGACCCAGCCACCAAGAAGAGCTTCGCGGCTCAGACTGCCGAGGATCTGCAGAAGTCCTGGGACGGCAAGTCGTCCGGCAAGGTCGATGTGAAGAGCTTCGACAAGCAGCTGGGCAGCGGCGCGGCCTCGGCTGGCGCTCTGATCCAGCCGCAGGTAAACCCAGGCATCCTGATGCCCGGCCTGCGCCGGCTTACCATCCGCGACCTGCTGGCACAGGGTCGTGTCAGTTCCAACTCGCTCGAGTACGTGCGCGAGAACGTGTTCATCAACAGCGCCGCACCGGTCGCTGAGGGCAACCTCAAGCCTGAGTCGAACCTGACCTTCACCAAGGAAACGGCGACCGTCAAGACCATTGCCCACTGGATCCAGGCCTCGCGCCAGGTCATGGACGATGCTCCGATGCTGGAATCCTACGTCAACAATCGGCTGCTGTTCGGCCTGGCGCTGGTCGAGGAAGGTCAGATGCTCAACGGCGACGGTACTGGCGACAACCTGCTGGGCCTGAACAAGGTGGCCACCGCCTACGACGCCAGCCTGAACGCGACCGGTGACACCCGGGCGGACATGATCGCCCACGCGATCTTCCAGACCAGCGAGTCGGAGTTCGAGGCCTCCGGCATCATCCTCAACCCGCGCGACTGGCACGCCATTGCGCTGCTCAAGGATGCTGACGGTCGCTACATCTTCGGCGGTCCGGCGGCCTTCGCCGCCAAGGTCATGTGGGGTCTGCCGGTGGTGGCCACCAAGGCCCAGGCGCAGGGCACTTTCACCGTAGGCGGCTTCGACCTGGCTTCGCAGGTGTGGGATCGCATGGACGCCACTGTCGAGGTCAGCCGCGAGGACCGCGACAACTTCGTCAAGAACATGCTGACCATCCTCTGCGAGGAGCGTCTGGCGCTGGCGCACTACCGTCCGACCGCCATCATCAAAGGCGCGTTCGCGACCCCGGCTCCCTAATCGACCTTGAGGCCAGGGCAGGTAACTGCCCTGTACAGACCATGATCAAGATTCGCGCACTTCGCCAATTTTCCCATTACCACGGCGGCAACTTCGACCAGCATGAAGAGCGCCAGGTTGAAGACTCGGTCGCCGAGGCCTTGGTCGGCATGGAGCTGGCTGAGTATGTAGACGGGCCGCCGCCGGCCAAGGAAGAAAACCAAGCCAAGGCAGGTCGCAAAAAATGACCATAGCAGCCCAAGACTTGGTGCCGCTCGAAACAGTCAAGAAGCACTTGCGAGTGGATGATGACAGCGAGGACGTGCTGATCGACCTCTACGCGGAGTCTGCACTGTCCTGGGCGCTGTGGTACTGCGACAACCCGAAACTCGTCAAAGCCGAGGATTTCCCTGCCAGCTTCAAGGCTGCGCTTCTTCTGCTGGTCGGGCATTCGTATGCCAACCGCGAAGCGATCGTTACTGGCACCATCGCTGCGGAGTTACCGCTAGCGGTCGAGTCTCTGCTGTGGTCGTCCCGCGACTGGTACGGTCCACGAGATGAGGTGCAGCCATGAGGGCAGGCGATCTACGGCACCGAATCGAAATTCAGGACAGGGTCACGCCGCGCGATCCTGAGACTCTTGAGCTCGGCGAGCCAGAGTGGCGTTTGTTCGCGCAGGTCTGGGCACAGGTAAGCCCACTGTCTGCCCGTGATCTGATTGCAGCTCAGGCCGCACAATCTGAGGCTACAGCCCGGATCGTGATCCGTTACCGCCCTGGCGTACTGCCCACCATGCGTATTCTCTACCGAGGTGAGCTGTACAGCATCGTGGGACAGCCGCTGGAAGATCCGAACTCGGGGCGGGAGTATCTGACGCTCCTGGTTTCAAAGGGAGTGAAAGATGGCTGACGGGGTCGAGTTCTCCATAACTGGCCTGGATAGCTTGCTCGGCAAGTTGGACGCTGTCAGCTACGACATTCGCCGCAGAGGTGGCCGGGCGGCGTTACGCAAGGCTGCCCAGGTGGTAGTGCAAAAGGCCAAGGCCGGCGCGGAGCGGATCGATGACAAGGCAACTGGCCGCTCGATCGCGGACAACATTGTGCTGCGCTGGAACGGACGCTTGTTCAAGCGAACCGGCGACTTGGGCTTCCGGATCGGAGTGCTGCACGGCGCGGTACTCAAGAATGGCGGGGACTTGAGCCAGAATGCCCCCACCCCTCACTGGCGATTGCTTGAGTTCGGTACCGAGAAGATGGCTGCAGTGCCGTTCATGCGGCCGGCCTTGGCCAACAGCATCAGCGAGGTGACCAACACTTTCGTCACCGAGTACGAGAAGGCAATCGACCGTGCCATTCGGCGCGCAGCGAAGAAGGCAGCATCCTCATGACCCCACCGATCGTACAGGCCTGCTTGAACAGCCCGGCCGTGACCGCGCTGCTTGGCGCAGGCACAACCATGCGCCTCTACTCGTTCGGGGAGGCTGAGGGGGGCGTGGCCAAGCCATATGCTGTCTGGCAGATCGTCAACGGTAGTCCAGAGAACTACCTAGCTGGCCGCCCGGATGTCGACAGCGTCACACTGCAGGTCGACGTGTACGCCGTCACTGGCGATTCCGCCAGAAAGGTTCGTGACGCGATCCGTGATGCGGTTGAGCTGGACGCCTACGTTACCCGCTGGGGCGTCGAAGGTCGCGATCCAGAGACCAAGAATTACCGAGCCAGCTTCGACGTGGACTGGATGGTCCACCGGTAGCGCTGCAACAAACCCCAATAGCCCGCCCAGTGCGGGTTTTCTTTTGCCCGCAATTGGAGAGACCCATGGCGATTCTCGCACAAGGCACCCAGATCTACGCCCTGGTGCCCACGGCTGCAAACCGTACTGTTTTCGAAGTCATGGAGGTTGAGTGCGCCACCGCCTTCAGCCCAGGGGGCAACCCCGCTGATCAGGTTGAAGTGACTTGCCTCAGCGACACCGTGCGCAAGTACCTGCGCGGCCTGCGTACCCCTGGCCAGGCTTCACTGACCCTTAATGTCGACCCACGCAACGCCTCGCATGTGCGCCTGCATCAGATCTCGGAAGACGACACCATCGAGAGCATTCGCTGGGTAGTGGGGTGGTCGGACGGCAAGGACATCAAGCCCACCGTCGGCGTGGCAGGCGCGCTGGCGGCTATCGAGCTCACCAATGGCGGCACCGGCTACACCTCCGCACCGACTGTTGCGTTCTCTGGCGGCGGCGGTACCGGCGCGGCTGCAACCGCGATCATCGAGGATGGCAAGGTGGTTGGCTTCAACATTACCAACGCCGGCTCCGGGTACACCAGCAAGCCGACAATCAGCTTCACCGGTGGCGCTGGCACCGGCGCTGCGGCTTCTGCGGTCCTTGGCGACGCCGATGATTTCGTGCTTCCGCCGACCCGCACCTGGTTCCTGTTCGACGGCTATGTCGCTGACTTCCCGTTCGATCATGCCGCCAACGCCGCAGTCACCACTGCTGCCACTATCCAGCGCTCTGGCGGCTCCGCCTGGATCCCCAAGACTACCAACGCCTGAGGTAACCCATGAAGTTGACACTCGACGCGCTGAAAGGCGCTGGCTCGTTCACTGGCCGCCCGGTGGAAAAGAAAATCAAGTGGCGCCAGAACGGCACCGATTTCAACGCTACCGTCTACGTCCGCCCGCTGGGCTACCAGACAGCGGTAAGCGACGTGATTTCGGCAGCCAGTAAGCAAGACAGCATCGCTGCCCGCATCGCCGCGTCCATCTGCGACGAGCACGGCAACCCGGTATTCAGCAGCCCGCTGGACATTACTCACGGCCCGCTTGACCCGGTTGAACTGGAGAAGGACCCGGAGAGCACCAAGCGCCTGGGCTCTCTTGATGGCGACCTGTCCGTCGCGCTGCTGCTAGCTATCCGGGAGGTCAACGACCTGGGAAAGACGAAGAGCTCACCGAACTCGACGAACTCTGGCACGAGCTCGTCCTCTCCGGCATCGGCGGCTCGACGATCGCGCAAGCCAAGGAAAACCTGAGCCTGCGTGAGTTCAGGGCCTGGGAGAAGTACAGGCAGCGCCGCGGCTCGCTCCACATCGGAATGCGGGTGGAGCGAGCCACCGGCCTGCTGGCCATGATCTTGGCCAACCAGGCGCGTGATCCAAAGAAGCGTCCGGTTCCCTACACCATTGCAGATTTCACGCCGCACGATCAGGACAACAGGCCGATTTCTCTGGAGGACGCCAAGGCTACATGGGCGTAACGAGTTTTTTTGTTAAATTCCTCGCTAGACAAGCCATGAAGGCGATGTCGCAGCCAGTGAGGGATTTATGAAGCTTTTGTGTTTCATTTCGTTATGTCTTGTGGTGGTTGGGTGTGCGCCGGTAGCGAATACAAACAGATACGGACCAAGCGAGGCGTTTGTTGAACTCCGGCCGTACGCTGCAAATGGTCCATTCAAAAATTTTGATAGACCTTCTAGTTTGGTACAGGCGATAGAGGAAATCGGCGGCCCTCAGAAAGATCTAGAGACAAATTCAGATTTCAAGAAGCGGATAGAAAAGCTTGGGGCTTTCTCGGTTTTGTCTGACGTTAAAGACTATCAGGTTAAGTTTAATAGCGAGACCGGAGCCCTGACATACGAAAACCGCATGGAAGATGCTCAGTCTTGGGGCTTCAGGCCAAATGGAGAGTTGCTTTCTGATTTAAATAACTTCTACTATTCGATAGATCTTCCGGAGGATAAATATCACAAAGGTGATTACATTGGGCAGAACTCCTTTGGAGCCAAAGCGCTAATTGAGTCGTTTGAAAGTGACAAAATTTACTTGGTAACCCCAGCCGTCCCAAAAACATCGCCGCATGTGGTTTTTGTTAGCATGATTGCTGATCTGGACATTTCGTCTGACGAATGAATCGCCCCTGCTTTCCTAGACACTCTCCAAGCTCAGGAAATAGCGTTTCTCATACTCTACTGGAGACAGCTGCATAGCACTGCTGTGTCGACGCTTAGGGTTATAGAACATCTCGATGTAATC
>NZ_QJRK01000092.1:0-5549 GCF_003205245.1 Pseudomonas sp. MB-090624
GGCGCATGCCTCAATATCGCGTCGTATGAACCAGGCGGTCGCGCGCGCCTCTCACAGGCCTCACTGGCCCGAAACAAACGTAGGAGCGAGCGCAGCTCGCGATGCGCCGCGCGGGCGGCGCTCGATCGCACAGGCGCTGCATACCTTGTGGCAAACACCTGTCCGAATCAGGATCAACCAACGGCCTGCCTTTCAATGGTCACAAAGCTGTAACACAGCTGATGCAAAGTGTGCCAGCCATCACAAGGAGCGCTTTTCGATGATTCGCCTGATGAAGTCTGCTGCACTCGCCGTTGCCGTTTCGCTTTGCGCCACTTCCGCTGCATTTGCTGCTGAAAACGTACGCCTGACCGGTTCCGGCGCCAGCTTCCCGGCACCGATCTACCTGACCTGGTTCAAGGATTTCAGCAAGAACACAGCGGGCGTTACCGTTGATTACCAGTCCAAGGGGAGTGGCGCGGGCGTTCAGGACTTCCTGAACAAGACCGTCGACTTCGCCGCCAGCGACTCGGCCATGAGCGAAGCCGACATCGCCAAGGTTGCCGAAGGCGTCCAGTTGCTGCCGATGACCGCCGGCGAAATCGTCCTGGCTTACAACCTGCCCGGCAACCCCAAGGGCCTGAAGTTGCCGCGCGATGTTTACTCGAACATCTTCCTCGGCAAGATCACCCAGTGGAACGACCCGAAAATCGCCGCGGCCAACCCGCAAATGAAGCTGCCTGACCTGCCCATCACCGTGGTGGTACGTGCCGACTCCAGTGGCACCAACGCCGTGTTCACCAAGCACCTGTCGGCCATCAACGCCGACTTCAAGAGCACGTTGGGTGAGGGCAACACCGTCAACTGGCCAGCGACCGACAAGTTCATCAAATCGCCGAAGAACGACGGGGTGACCGCTACCGTTCGCCAGACCCCAGGTGCCATTGGCTACATCGAGTACGGCTTCGCCAAGCTGGCCAAGGTGGACTTCGCTGCCCTGGAAAACAAGGCTGGCCAGTACGTGGTGCCAAATGCCGAAAGCGGTGCCGAGGCCCTGGCAGCGGTGAAACTGCCGGAAAACCTGGTCGCCAACCTGCCCGACCCGGAAGGCGCCAAGTCCTACCCGATCACCTCCTACACCTGGATGATCTTCCGCAAGGACAACGGCAACCCGGCAAAGGCCAAGGCCATGCGTGAGATGGTCGAGTACGGCCTGACCCAGGGCCAGAAGATTGCCGACTCGATGGGCTACATCCCGCTGCCGCCATCGGTTGTCGACCAGGTGCGCAAAGCGTCTGCAAACATCCAGTAACACCCAGGCGCTCCCGGCAGCGGCATGAAGCCATGCCGGGGGTGTTTGTCCCTTGTCCCGGAATACGCCATGAACACACCTTTTGCCATACCGGATAATCCCGATTCCGCGTGCCAGCCACCGTCTACGAAAGACTTTCTGGTCGACCGCACCTTCCGTGCGCTTGCCCGTATCGGGGTGGTGCTGGTACTGGCGCTGGTTTTCGCGCTGGTCTACGAAGTGGGCCGCAAGGCACTGCCAGGCATTGAAAAGCACGGTTTCGACGTGCTCCTGGGCAGTGTCTGGGATGTCAACCAAGGCAAGTACGGTATTCTGCCCGCGATCTGGGGTACGCTCTACAGCGCCTTCATCGCCCTGTTGATTGCCGGTTTCTTCGGCGTCAGCATGGCCATTTTCCTCACCCAGGATTTCCTTCCGGCCAGGCTTGCCGCGGTGTTCCGCACCATCGTCGAGCTGCTCGCCGCCATACCCAGCGTGGTCTATGGCCTGTGGGGCATCTATGTGGTCATCCCGGCCATTCGCCCCCTGACCACCTGGTTGAACAGCGAGCTGGGCTGGATCCCGTTTTTTGGCACCTCCCTCAGCGGGCCCGGCCTGCTGCCGGCCGCACTGGTCCTGGCGATCATGATCCTGCCGACCATCGCTGCCGTTTCGCAGGACGCGCTGACCAGCGTGCCCATGAAAACCAAGCAGGCCGCCTACGGCATGGGCACCACGCACTGGGAGGCCATCCTGAAAGTGATGGTGCCTTCTGCGGCCACCGGTATCTTTGGCTCGCTGGTGCTGGGCCTTGGCCGGGCACTGGGCGAAACCATGGCGCTGGCCATGCTGGTGGGCAATGCCAACACCATTTCCGTGTCCTTGTTCGCCCCGGCCAATACCCTGGCGGCGCTGCTGGCGCTGAACTTCCCGGAAGCCGGCCCGAACGAGATCGAAGTGCTGATGTATGCGGCACTGGTACTGATGTTCATCACCCTGCTGGTGAACGTGCTTGGCTCGATGATCATGCTCTACGCCCAGCGGGGGAATAAACAATGACCAACCTGACAACCCCTGCCGCCGCGCTGCCCAGCCTGCAGCGCCGGCTCGAAGGCCGCGCCCTGCGCAGCCTGGTGTTGACCATCCTGGCCTGGTTGGCCGCGTTGCTGGCCAGTGTGCCGCTGATTTCCGTGCTGTACATGCTGATCACCCGCGGCGGTGCCCGCCTGAACCTGGAAGTGTTCACCGAACTGCCGCCGACGGGGTTCGAGATGGGCGGCGGCTTCGGCAACGCCATGGCCGGTACCTTCGTCATGGTCGGCATCGCTGCCGCCATCGCGGTGCCGGTGGGTATCCTGGCCGCGGTGTTCCTTGCCGAGCTGGGCCCGGACAGCAAGCTGGCCAACGCTGCAAGGTTTGCCGCCAAGATGCTCACCGGCCTGCCATCGATCCTGGCCGGTGTGTTTGCCTACGCCCTGGTGGTGATGACTACCGGCACCTATTCGGCACCGGCAGGCGGGGTGGCACTGGCGGTGCTGATGTTGCCGATCGTGGTACTGACCGCCGAAGAGGCGATGAAGATGGTCCCCAAGATCATGAAGGACGCTGCCTACGGCATGGGCTGCACCCGTGCCCAGGTCATCTGCAAGATCGTGCTGCCCACCGGCTTGCCGGCCATTCTCACCGGCGTGATGCTGGCCGTGGCCCGTGCCGCAGGTGAAACCGCGCCCTTGCTGTTCACCGCGCTGTTCAGCAACTACTGGATCTACCACAACGGCGACCTGGCGGTGATGAACCCCACTGCCTCGCTGGCAGTGCTGATCTACAACTTCTCCGGCATGCCGTTCGACAACCAGCTGGAGCTCGCCTGGGCGGCCTCGCTGGTGCTGGTCATGATCGTGCTGGTCATCAACATCCTTAGCCGTGTATTCGGCAAGCCCAAGTATTGAGAACAGGGAGCATCCATCTTGAACGTATCCACCGCACAACGTGCCGCTCCCGTGGCCAGCGAAGCCACCCCCATCGTCATGGACTGCAAGCTGGACAAGATTTTCTACGGCAACTTCATGGCCGTGCGCGACAGCCATGTGCCGATCCGCAAGAACGAGATTACCGGCTTCATCGGCCCGTCCGGCTGCGGCAAGAGCACCGTGCTGCGTAGCCTGAACCGCATGAACGACCTGGTGAAAGGCTTCCGCTTCGAGGGCCACGTGCACTTCCTGGGCCAGGATGTGTATGGCAAGGGCGTAGACCCGGTAGTGGTGCGCCGCTATATCGGCATGGTGTTCCAGCAGCCCAACCCGTTTTCCATGAGTATTTTCGACAACGTTGCCTTTGGCCTGCGCCTGAACCGCTACAAAGGGGACCTGGGCGACCGCGTGAAACACGCCTTGCAAGGTGCTGCGCTGTGGGACGAAGTGAAGGACAAGCTCAAGGTCAGCGGCCTGTCGTTGTCCGGCGGCCAGCAGCAGCGCCTGTGTATCGCCCGGGCCATCGCCACCGAGCCGGAAGTGCTGCTGCTGGACGAGCCGTGCTCGGCACTCGACCCCATTGCCACCCGCCGCGTGGAAGAGCTGATGGTCGAGCTGAAAAAGGACTACACCATCGCCCTGGTGACCCACAACATGCAGCAGGCGATTCGCGTTGCCGACACCACGGCGTTCTTCTCGGTGGACATTTCCCAGGGTACCCGTACCGGCTACCTGGTCGAGATGGGGCCGACCGCGCAGATCTTCCAGAACCCGCGTGAACAACTGACCAGTGACTATATCAGCGGCAAGTTCAGCTGACCCATCGCTGTACAAGGGGGCGGTGCTGCAACCAGGAAGGTGGCAGCACCGCCCGCACAACCTTTGGTTGAAGTGTTACCCAGGATTTCCAATGCAACCGATGCGTCGATTAGATCTGTCTGCGGTAGAGCGCGCTCTGCGCGAGGTGCAGGGCCGTTTTGCCGAGCTGAGCCAACACTTCACCGAACCGCGGGACCCGTTCACCGACGAGGTGCTGCTGAATGTGGTTGAAGGCTACGCGCTGATTGACGACTATGTCGCTCGCGGAATAGACCTGTTCGACCTGCAACAGCTGAACCTGATGCTGGAAATCAATGCCACGGTGCTGTGTGGCCGGGATCCGGCCCGGCGCGTGGAGTTCGCGGCGCACCTGGCGGCGACCGAAGCGCATTTTTTCAACAATGTGGAAGGTGGCATCAAGGACTTGCATAACTGGTATTGCGCCTACCGCAGCGATTCGATCTGGAAGCGGGCAGCCGGTGTGTACGTGCGTATCCTCAGCAAGCCACAGCTGTTCATCGAAGGTAACAACCGCACCGGCTCGCTCATCGTCAGTTACCTGCTGATGCGTGCCGGGCTGCCGCCATTCGTGCTGTCGCTGGACAACGCCGAGGGCTACTTCAACCCGTCCTCGGTCATACGTAATTCCGCCAAACACGGTGTCAAGGCCTTGTACGAACTGCCCAAGATCAAGAAAAAGTACGCCGCGTTCCTCGAAGCCAAGGCGCCTGCGCCCGGCAAGTTCTTCCTGGGCGCCACCGCGGTGCCTGTTTGCGCGGGGGGGCGCTGATGCAACCGTTCACCCTGATAGAGCGCGGGCGGCAGGCCATCGAGCGCAAGCTCAAGCGTGGCCAGGTGCGCATTTCGTTCGATATCGACGACACCCTGGCCTGCCAGCCTGAGCACGCGGCTGCCGAGCACAGCAGGTTGCCGGGCTTCGTCCACCGCTGGCTCGGTGAGCCCCTGCGCAGCGGTACCCGCGAGCTGATTCGCGACCTGCGCCGCCAGGGCTGCAGCATCTGGATCTATACCTCGTCCGGGCGCACCCCAGCGTACATCCGCCGCTGGTTGCTGCTGTACGGCATTCATGTCGACGGGGTGGTCAACAGTGACCGCCACCAGCACATATTGGCCCAGAATGGCCTGGAGCATTCCCCGTCAAAATTGCCTTCGGCGTTCGATATCGACCTGCATGTGGATGACTCCGAAGGCGTGCGGCTGGAAGGCGTGGACCATGGTTTCCGCGTTGTGGTGGTGTGCCCGCAGGACAAGCACTGGGCGCAGAAGGTCAAGGCCGCAGCGGTGGACGTGCAGGCCCGCCTGGCCCGGCAGCAGCCGCACCGCTACGAAGCGCCTGTGAGATCGAGCGCCGCCCGCGCGGCGCAATCGCGAGCTGCGCTCGCTCCTTGTATGTTGTGACTGGCCTGGCGGGAGAAGTTATTCTCGTCAGGCTGAAGAAGCACTTCCGGGGAGGCCGATCGCTCCTGAAG
>NZ_QJRK01000093.1:0-4926 GCF_003205245.1 Pseudomonas sp. MB-090624
CTTCGTGATGATCGGACTTCGCTACCGGCCTTACCCCGATGCCCGCTACAAGCTGGGCGTTTCCCTGATCGCCTGGGCGGCATGTGCGGTTACCGGCATGCAGTGCGTCAGCCTCATCGGTCGGATATTGCTTCACGATGAGTTCGCCGACGTGTCCTGGTTCAACACTGCGTTCTACCTGCTGGCCGCCATGCTGGTGTGCCGGGCCAAAGGGAACGTAGCCAAGATCGTGCGGGTTGAATGATCCGCGCCACGAAATCGAGATGCGCCGTTTCGTGGCGCGAGGAACCCGCATGGAAAAGAAACCCCTGATCCTTGGCCAAGAGCTTGGCCAGGCTGTCTGCCAGGTGCTTGGCCTGGACGCATCGAAGATCACTTCCATCACCATTCGCATGGAGCCCAACACCGCTGCTTGCGTCGAGGTCGTCAACACCATCAGCCAGGTGGAAGGCGAGAAAATCGCAGGCGCCCTGGGGGTCTACGGTCTGACCCGCCGTGGCATGTGATGTCCTGCAGTGGATGCGCCGCCCGGCGCGAGTGGATAAATAAATGGACCAAGGTGGCATATGAGCGAGCAAGAAACCTTTTCACACCAGATCGAGAACCTGAGCCCGAAGAAGGGCGACCTGCTGGTGATCAGCGTTCCATTCCCAATCAAGGCGGAGCAGCGGGAGCGGCTGACCCAGCACCTGGCGGGGACGGCTGATCGACTCCAGTGTGAGCTGGTCGTGCTTGAGGCGGGCATCACTGCCCAGCTGCAACCAAGCGTGAGCGACCTGCTGGCCGAGCAGCAAAAGCAGACTGCACTGCTCGAGCAGATCGCAACCCAGAACCTGGCCCTGATCGAGGCACTGGCTGACGGCGGAGATGTAGACCCGGACGCCGAGCCGCAGACCTACTTGGACGGCTCGCCGTGCCGGTAAGGCCTGGCACGCACAGGCCTCATGGCGCGACCACTGCAAAGCACAAGCCGCCAGAGCAGCGCCAGAGTAGCACTGAGCGTGGGTATGGGTACCGCTGGCAGCAGTCCCGAGCGGGCTACCTGCGCAAGCATCCGCTGTGCGTTCACTGCGAGCACGAGGGAAGGGTAGAGCCAGCGACCGAACTGGACCACATCGTCCCGCACAAGGGCGATAAGGATCTGTTCTGGTCTAGGGAGAACTGGCAAGGCCTGTGTAAGGCGCACCACTCCCGCAAGACGGCGGCAGAGGACGGTGGATGGGGCAATGCCCGGCGCAGCTGACCGGTCCACGCATCGAAATGGTGCGAATCTCGTGGAAATCGATCGATAAATGATCAAGTGAGAAGAAATCTCATTCACGACGGTGGGGGAGGGGAAAAGTCTGGAGCATTTTGCTTCTAGACCGCGCCCGAAGTCGTTTTTTCGCGCCGTCAAAATTAGCTTTTTGAAATTGAAGGTTGACAAATGACCCGAGGACGGAAGCCAACGGCGCCCAACCTCAAGGTTCTGGCCGGTACCACTCGCCCGGATCGCGAGGAAAAGGACGCGCCAGAGTTCGACCTGATTGACGACTTCCCTGACGCACCTCAGCACCTGAATCGAGACGGCGCCGAGATGTGGGAAAGCCTCGGCCGGCAACTTGTCGCCGCCAGGGTGCTGCAGGTGGTCGACCTGTACTCACTGGAGCAGCTGTGCTTTGCCTGGCAGTGCTTCCGCAAGAAGGCCAAGGCCGACATGGAAGCCACGGCGGCAGAGACCACGGCGCTGAAGGCGCTGTTCTCCGAGTTCGGCATGACGCCGGCAAGCCGCCGAAAGGTTTCGTCGGGAGGGGAGCAGAAGAAGGGCAACGCCTTCGCGGGTAACGGGCGTAAGAATGCGTGACTTCGTCAAGATTGCTACCGACTACGCGAAGGGGGCTGTCGCCGACAAGAAGCGTAAGCGTCATGGGAAGCTGATCCGCCAGGCCGCCCAACGCTTTCTGGATGACCTCAAACGAGCCAAGAAAAAGGACTGCCAGTTCATCTTCGACCCATGGCACGCGAACGACCCGTGTGACTTCATCGAGAAGCTGCACCACGTTGAAGGCAAGTGGGAAAAGCCGACCATCGTGATGCACCCGTCGCACATCTTCTTTGTGGTCCAGCTGTTCGGGTTCCGCAAACGGCAGTGGGTGTTTACTGAAGGCTGGGGCGACGACGGGAAGTTTCACCCGCGGCGGTTCACCTCGGCGCTGTTCGCAGTAGCGCGCAAGAACGCCAAGAGCACGCTGTCCTCGGCCATCCTGCTGTACTGCGAATGCTGCGAGCCCGAAGAGGGCGCCCAGATCATCAGCGCGGCCACTACCTTTCCGCAGGCGTCGATCATCTTCAACGCCGCCAAGCGGATGACCGAGAAAAACGCCGACCTGCGCGAGCACTTCGGGCTTGAGGTTTGGGCCAAGTCCATCAGCCGCGTTCAAACCGGGGCCAGCTTCAAGCCGATCCACGCCAAGGCATCGACCCAGGACGGTCTGAACCCATCGCACGTTGGGTTGGACGAGATCCATGCGCACAAGACCGCCGACCTGCTGAACGTGCTGCAGTCAGCCGCAGGTGCTCGGGGCAACCCGCTGTGGCTGTTCACGACCACCGAGGGCTACACCAACCCCGGGCCGTGGGCGGAAATTCGCATGTTCGCGAAGAAGCTGCTAGGCGGGCTGTTTGGCACCACCGCTGACCACTATCTGGTGGTGTTCTATGCGGTGGATGACGAGGACAAGAGCCTCGGCATCAAGGCCGACGAAGACTTCGACGAGAAGGCCTGGATCAAGGCCAACCCGTTGATGGACGTTAACCCGCACCTGATGGCGGCGATTCAGAAGGAAGCCATCGAAGCGAAGCAGATGCCATCGAAGATGGCCGAGTTTCGCATCAAGCGGTTGAACCGGCCGGCCTCGACGGCTGACGGCTGGGTCGACCTTAACAAGTGGCAGCAGTGCGGCGGTGAGATCGACCTGGACTGGCTTGCGCAGTACCCATGCTGGGGCGGGCTAGACCTGGCTTCCACTCGCGACCTGACCTCATTTCGCTTGGTTTGGAATGTTGACGGCGTCCTGTACACCTACGGGTGGCGGTGGGCGCCCGAGAGTGCGGTGGCCTTCCGAACTGAGCGCGGGACAGTTCCCTATGCGGCCTGGGTTGAATCGGGCCTGCTCAAGCAGACAGAGGGCGACGTTACCGACTACGCGGTGATTGAGGTCGATGTGAAAGCGGTTTGCGAGCGCTTCAACGTCCAGGCTATTGGCTATGACCGGTGGAATGCCACCGACCTAGTGAACCGTCTGGTGGCTGCCGAGCTCCCGTTGGTCGAGTTCATCCAAGGGCCGAAGTCTTACCACCCGGCGATGCAGACCCTCGAGCTGGCCTATATCTCCGGGAAGTTGGTGCATGGAGGCGACATGTTGCTGAACTGGTGCGCCTCCAACCTGATCGCACGGCGTGACGACAACATGAACATGGCCCCGGACAAAAAGCGTTCGGCAGACAAGATCGACGACATGACCGCTCTGCTTATGGCGGTTGGCGTCTCTGGAACAACACCAGACGACACGAATATTGACGACTTCCTTTCCAGACCGATGAGCATGTAATGGCAGATACCGACTACAGCATTGACCTGCGCACCCGCAGCCCATTCTGGGCGCGCATGGCGAGCTTCTTCGTCGGCGGCCGTCTGGTGTCGCCGGAGAAAGGTTCGCAAACCGGGCCGGTATCTGCCTCTGGGGTGGTGGGCGACTCGGTTGTGAGTGATGAGCGATCGCTCCAGATATCCACAGTTTTCGCCTGTGTGCGCTTGATCTCGACCGTAACTGCCGGACTTCCGCTGGATGTGTTCGAGACCAAGGGCGATGACCGACTGAAGGTGGGGCTGAGTAACCCACTGGCCCGGCTCCTGCGCTTCAGTCCGAACCAGTTCATGACGGCCGTAGAGTTTCGCGAAGCCATGACCATGCAGCTGTGCTTCTACGGCAACGCCTACGCGTTGATTGAGCGGAATAGCGTGGGTGACGTCATCAGTCTGATGCCGCTGCTGTCGGTCAACATGGATGTGCGAATGGAGAACAAGCGCATCGTCTACCGGTACCGCCGAGATAACCAGTATGCGGACTTCAAGGCGTCGGAAATCTTCCACCTTAAGGGGTTCGGATTCAACGGTCTGGTCGGCTTGTCGCCGATCGCTTTCGCCGCGAAGACCACTGGTGTGGCTGTTGCGATGGAAGACCAGCAGCGCGACTTTTACGCCAATGGCGCCAAGTCGCCCCAGCTGCTGATGACGGGTGAGGGCAAGGTGCTCAACAAGGACCAGCGCGACCAGGTCGAGGAGAACTTCAAGGAGATCTCCGGCGGTCCTGTGAAGAAGCGGCTGTGGATTCTGGAGGGTGGATTCACCACCCAAGCCATCGGCGTCAGTCCCCAGGATGCGGAAACAATGTCGGCCCGCAAGTTTCAGGTGAGCGAGCTGGCCAGGTTCTTCGGCGTGCCGCCGCACCTGGTGGGCGACGTGGAGAAGTCCACCAGCTGGGGCACCGGCATCGAGCAGCAGAACCTCGGGTTCCTGCAGTACACCCTTTCGCCTTACCTCAACCGCTGGGAGTACGCCATCGAGCGCTGGCTGCTCAAGCCTGGCGATATCGGCCGGTACCACGCGGAACACAACATTGATGGACTGCTGCGCGGCGACTCGGCTGCTCGAGCATCCTTCATGGGCACGCTGGCGGACAAAGGCCTGCGAACCATCAACGAACTGCGGCGGCTGGACAACATGCCGCCCCTGCCTGGCGGCGATGTGGCGACCCGGCAATCGCAGAACGTGCCAATCACCCAACTCGGTAACCCAGACCCCGCATCCAGCGGGGTTTGATCTTTCTGGAGGCAGCAAATGCCAAGCGTTTGCAAGACCCTGGCCTTCGATCAGGCCGCAATCAA
>NZ_QJRK01000094.1:1728-4748 GCF_003205245.1 Pseudomonas sp. MB-090624
AAATGCGAATTTTCGGCGAATGTCGTCTTCACAGTATAACCAGATTGCTTGGGGTTATATGGTCAAGTGAAGAAGCGCATACGGTGGATGCCTTGGCAGTCAGAGGCGATGAAAGACGTGGTAGCCTGCGATAAGCTTTGGGGAGTCGGCAAACAGACTGTGATCCAGAGATCTCTGAATGGGGGAACCCACTCAGCATAAGCTGAGTATCTTGTACTGAATACATAGGTGCAAGAGGCGAACCAGGGGAACTGAAACATCTAAGTACCCTGAGGAAAAGAAATCAACCGAGATTCCCTTAGTAGTGGCGAGCGAACGGGGACCAGCCCTTAAGTTGGTTTGAGATTAGTGGAACGCTCTGGAAAGTGCGGCCATAGTGGGTGATAGCCCCGTACACGAAAATCTCTTATCAATGAAATCGAGTAGGACGGAGCACGAGAAACTTTGTCTGAATATGGGGGGACCATCCTCCAAGGCTAAATACTACTGACTGACCGATAGTGAACCAGTACCGTGAGGGAAAGGCGAAAAGAACCCCGGAGAGGGGAGTGAAATAGAACCTGAAACCGTATGCGTACAAGCAGTGGGAGCCTACTTTGTTAGGTGACTGCGTACCTTTTGTATAATGGGTCAGCGACTTATATTCAGTGGCGAGCTTAACCGAATAGGGGAGGCGTAGCGAAAGCGAGTCTTAATAGGGCGTTTAGTCGCTGGGTATAGACCCGAAACCGGGCGATCTATCCATGGGCAGGTTGAAGGTTAGGTAACACTGACTGGAGGACCGAACCGACTACCGTTGAAAAGTTAGCGGATGACCTGTGGATCGGAGTGAAAGGCTAATCAAGCTCGGAGATAGCTGGTTCTCCTCGAAAGCTATTTAGGTAGCGCCTCATGTATCACTGTAGGGGGTAGAGCACTGTTTCGGCTAGGGGGTCATCCCGACTTACCAAACCGATGCAAACTCCGAATACCTACAAGTGCCGAGCATGGGAGACACACGGCGGGTGCTAACGTCCGTCGTGAAAAGGGAAACAACCCAGACCGTCAGCTAAGGTCCCAAAGTCATGGTTAAGTGGGAAACGATGTGGGAAGGCTTAGACAGCTAGGAGGTTGGCTTAGAAGCAGCCACCCTTTAAAGAAAGCGTAATAGCTCACTAGTCGAGTCGGCCTGCGCGGAAGATGTAACGGGGCTCAAACCATGCACCGAAGCTACGGGTATCACCTTTTGGTGATGCGGTAGAGGAGCGTTCTGTAAGCCTGTGAAGGTGAGTTGAGAAGCTTGCTGGAGGTATCAGAAGTGCGAATGCTGACATGAGTAACGACAATGCGAGTGAAAAACTCGCACGCCGAAAGACCAAGGTTTCCTGCGCAACGTTAATCGACGCAGGGTTAGTCGGTCCCTAAGGCGAGGCTGAAAAGCGTAGTCGATGGAAAACAGGTTAATATTCCTGTACTTCCAGTTATTGCGATGGAGGGACGGAGAAGGTTAGGCCAGCCTGGCGTTGGTTGTCCAGGTTTAAGGTGGTAGGCTGAAATCTTAGGCAAATCCGGGATTTCAAGGCCGAGAGCTGATGACGAGTTGCCTTTAGGCGACGAAGTGGTTGATACCATGCTTCCAAGAAAAGCTCCTAAGCTTCAGATAACTGGGAACCGTACCCCAAACCGACACAGGTGGTTAGGTAGAGAATACCAAGGCGCTTGAGAGAACTCGGGTGAAGGAACTAGGCAAAATGGCACCGTAACTTCGGGAGAAGGTGCGCCGGCGAGGGTGAAGGACTTGCTCCGTAAGCTCATGCCGGTCGAAGATACCAGGCCGCTGCGACTGTTTATTAAAAACACAGCACTCTGCAAACACGAAAGTGGACGTATAGGGTGTGACGCCTGCCCGGTGCCGGAAGGTTAATTGATGGGGTTAGCGCAAGCGAAGCTCTTGATCGAAGCCCCGGTAAACGGCGGCCGTAACTATAACGGTCCTAAGGTAGCGAAATTCCTTGTCGGGTAAGTTCCGACCTGCACGAATGGCGTAACGATGGCGGCGCTGTCTCCACCCGAGACTCAGTGAAATTGAAATCGCTGTGAAGATGCAGTGTATCCGCGGCTAGACGGAAAGACCCCGTGAACCTTTACTATAGCTTTGCACTGGACTTTGAATTTGCTTGTGTAGGATAGGTGGGAGGCTTTGAAGTGGGGACGCCAGTTCTCATGGAGCCATCCTTGAAATACCACCCTGGCAACTTTGAGGTTCTAACTCAGGTCCGTTATCCGGATCGAGGACAGTGTATGGTGGGTAGTTTGACTGGGGCGGTCTCCTCCCAAAGAGTAACGGAGGAGTACGAAGGTGCGCTCAGACCGGTCGGAAATCGGTCGTAGAGTATAAAGGCAAAAGCGCGCTTGACTGCGAGACAAACACGTCGAGCAGGTACGAAAGTAGGTCTTAGTGATCCGGTGGTTCTGTATGGAAGGGCCATCGCTCAACGGATAAAAGGTACTCCGGGGATAACAGGCTGATACCGCCCAAGAGTTCATATCGACGGCGGTGTTTGGCACCTCGATGTCGGCTCATCACATCCTGGGGCTGAAGCCGGTCCCAAGGGTATGGCTGTTCGCCATTTAAAGTGGTACGCGAGCTGGGTTTAGAACGTCGTGAGACAGTTCGGTCCCTATCTGCCGTGGACGTTTGAGATTTGAGAGGGGCTGCTCCTAGTACGAGAGGACCGGAGTGGACGAACCTCTGGTGTTCCGGTTGTCACGCCAGTGGCATTGCCGGGTAGCTATGTTCGGAAGAGATAACCGCTGAAAGCATCTAAGCGGGAAACTTGCCTCAAGATGAGATCTCACTGGGATCTTGAATCCCCTAAAGGGCCGTCGAAGACTACGACGTTGATAGGTTGGGTGTGTAAGCGCTGTGAGGCGTTGAGCTAACCAATACTAATTGCCCGTGAGGCTTGACCATATAACACCCAAGCAATTTGCTAGCGCAGATTGCGGTGGTGAAGATGACATGAACCGAAAGTTCGCAA